>CAKTEB010000020.1 GCA_934546685.1 uncultured Oscillospiraceae bacterium | reverse complement strand
GGTCACAGCAGCGGGCACCGGTGCGGGGGTATTTGCAGGGGTATTGTTTGCGGGGGTGTTATTTGCGGGGGTATTGGGGGTAGTCGGTGCGGGGGTAGGAGCCGGTGCAGGGCTGTTGGTGGGTGCGGGAGTGGGGTTCTCAGCAGGAGTCGTGGGGGTAGTGCTGGGTGCGGGAGTAGGAGTTGTGCTGGGGGTAGTGGGCTCCGTGCTGGGAGTGGGGGTAGCGCTGGGGGTAGGCTCCGTGGTAGGAGCGGGGGTGGGAGTTGTGCTAGGAGTAGGAGTCGGATTCACAGGCTCCTCACTGGGAGTGGGAGTCGGGGTCGGCTCAGTGCTCGGAGTGGGAGTCGGGGTCGGCTCGGTGCTCGGAGTGGGAGTCGGGGTCGGATTCGTGGGCTCCTCACTGGGAGTGGGAGTCGGGATTACAGTTTCTGTATACTGTGCCGTATACGCTGCATCGCCAGTCACTTTCTCAATGGTGGGGCTCCAGCCCTTGAACTGATAAGTATAGCCATTAGAGTTCTCTCTCTTGGGATCGGAGCCGTAATTGGGCGTCGTGCCATATGCGACTTTCTTATCGGTTCTAAGCACCTCACCGTTATAGTCCACCCATGTTACGGTATAGGTCTTGGTGTAGCTTTCGTAGGTTGCTTTGTAGGTCTGATCGCTGGTCACTTCGGTATAAGCCTTATCCCAGCCAGTAAAGGTATAGCCGAATTCAGCATTGCCATTCTTGGTCGGTGTCGTAACGCCCTTGTAATCTGGCATGCTTCCGTAGGTAGCATTGGTATCCTTGTACAGGACTGTACCGTCATCGTTGATCCAAGTAATGGTGTAATGGTTCTGCTTCCAGTTGGCGGTGATGGTTGCTTCCGCTGCGGGCATCTGGAAGGTCTTCCCGTCTTCGTTCAGCTGAATGTTCTCGCTGTAGGTCCAGCCGGTAAAGGTGTAACCGTCCCGCTTGGGAGCTTTCTCAACCGTTACCTTTTCGCCGGTCTTGTGGGTCTGCTCTTTCTCGATTGTCGCATCGTCCCACTGGCCGCCAGCCAGATCATAGGTCAGCTTCTGGTCATTTGCAGTCCAGTTGGCAACCAGTACGACATTTTTAGCGGGCATCTTAAACTCGCCGCTCTTGACAGGGTTGGTCTTATGCTCAGGAATCTGATCACTCGTCCAGCCGTTGAAGGTGTAGCCAGTCTTGGTAGGAACCTGATCGATGATTTTTACCGGATCCTGATAGTTGTACTTCGTTTCCTGGCCAAAGTTCTCACCGTCTTTATCCACCTTGTAGGTTACGGTGTAGTCGATTGCTTTCCAGGTTGCAGTCAGCTCAACATTCTTGGCAGGCATCGTAAAGGACTCGGTATAGTCCTTGCCGTACTTTTTGCCAGCATATGCCCAACCGTCGAAGGTGTAGCCGGTTCTGGTAGGCTCTGCACTTGTAATCGTAACCTGAGAATTAAATGCCGCAGTATGATTCTCGCTGGTATCCCAGTTGTCAGCACCTGGCGCAGCATACGCCACGTTATAGGTCTTCGGAGTTTTGGTAAGCGTGGAGGTGTAGGTAATATCGTCAGTCAGTTTTTCATAGTTAGCGGTGTTCCAGTTAGAGTATGTATAGGTATACTCTTCGTCAGCAGCCTTAGTAGGAACATCGGGGGCTTTGGCTTCAACGGCAGTTCTAGAAGTACCTTCGTCAAACTCCTTGGTCTCCCGAGCTTTGGTTTCACCTTCAACCTTCCAAGTGACGGTATAGGTCTTCACCCACTTTGCAGTCAGGACTACGTTGTCTGCGGGCATGGTGAACTTGCTATCAGTTATTGTTACAGGGTTGCCGCTCTCAGTCTTAGCTTCCCAGCCGTTAAAGCGATAGCCTTCCTTGCTAGGATCCTGCTTTACTTTAACCTTTTCGTCACACTTCTTAGTGTACTCTGTGTTCTGATCGCCAGTAGTCCATTTGCCGCCGTCCAGAATGTACGTTACTTTGTACTCTTTTGCTTCCCAGTTGGCCGTAATAGTCACGTTGCTTGCGGGCATAGTAAAAGTCTTCTTGCCATCCTTTTCGGTTACAGACACAGCGTTACCATCGGATTTCTTCACAGTCCAGCCAGTGAACTCATAGCCCGCTCTGCTGGGATCTGCTTTTACTGTAACCTCTACGCTCTCAGCCACAGTGTAGGTTGTCTGGGTATCACCTGTCCAGGTGCCGCCCTTTAGGTCATATTTCACTGTGTAATCCTGCTTCCAAACAGCGTACAGGTCGTTGGTACCAGCATCAAGCGTGACGGTGTCCTCAGGAGCATATGCTACGCTTCCATTGGCACTCGTAGCCCAGCCCATAAACGTTTTATTGTCGGCTGTCTTCATTTTAGTAGCATCGTAAGTCAGTGCCGTGACTTTACTACCTGCATGAACACCAGAAACAGAATGCTCAATTTTGTCTCCATCGGCGTAATCACTGTGGTTTGCATGATAGGTCAGCGTAGCATTACTATACACCCACACAGCATACAGCTTGGTTACGGTTTCCGCCAGCGTAATTTCGTTCTTATTTGTATCGCCGCCATACTCAGCGATGCCGTTGGTAGTAGTGCTCCAACCAGAGAACTGTTTATAGAGGGGACTATCAAAGTTCGTAGCCTTGTTTGTCAAGACAGTTGCTGTCTTTCCAATTACATATTTGCCGTTGCCGTCATCGGTATAAGATTTATCCGTGCCATCGTTGGCATAGTAGATTACCTTGGGGATATCTTCCCAAATGGCATACAGCTTGTTTTCGCCAGCCTTCAGGGTGTACTCACTGTTAGCCGCATAGAAAGTACCAGAACCATCTGCCTTAGTATTCCATCCAGCAAACCGTTTGCCAGCAGGTGTCTGGAAGTCAAAGGTACGGATTCCGCTGACTGTATGCTTATCACCGGCATACCCCGCAATAGGAGTGGAGTTGGCAGGCGTATTATTGTTTGCATAATAGGTCAGTGTAGCCTTTGCCTTCCACTGCGCGGTCAAGGTGACATCATTACCAGGCATCACAAAGGAGCTTCCACCCACTAAGTACCCAGCCTCATTAGCACCAGTAACATTCGATCCTTCAACACCGGAATAAGACCAACCGATAAACTCATAGCCGTTGCGAGTTGGTTCTGCGCTTACAACGTAATACGTGGCTCCTTCATTCACAGAATAAGTAAGAGGAATCGTCAGCCTTCCGTCATTCGTATCATACTTCACCTGATAACCCGCTACATACTTAGCGTAAAAATCCAAATTACTGGTTACAGGATATCCGCTTTCCGGGAATTCGGCCTTCTGGGTCAGATTCTTATCCAGATACCAGCCATCGAAGGTATAGGTGACGCCATTATACTTTCTGGTCTGTTGCATCGACGGAGGAGTTGTTGTTTCGCCCTTTGTAACAGCTTTGGGATTCGTTGCCGAAGAGAACTGTTTTTCTTCGTTTTGTGGCCACTGGACATTATACGTTACCGTATAAACATCTTTTGCTTCAATAACAACTTGGCAGTCTACATTATAGTACTTGTTACCCGTTCCGTAGCTTTCACAATTGTACGAAATCTTATAAGGCACCAGATAAATTGCTTCTACTTTTGTCTCATCAGGAATCTTGTCCCCAGCAAACGCTTTATATGCATTATAGATTTGGTGCCATAGGTCTCCGCCATTGCCTTTTGTAATTTGAAAGCCCTTTGCAGTCATTGTTCCACTTGTATTCCAGTTCGTAACTCTTCCTGCCACAGAGTAGCTATTCCAAACATAGGCCCCACCGGGCGTTGTTATTCGGCTCCCCCATGTGTTACCAATACCTCTGAAATTTGCAGTACCGCTCGAAGTTACTTTTCCCCAATCAGCATTTGCGTTGGAGTCCAATCTTCTTCCAGGAAGTACATAATAAATACCTACCGACTGGCTTGTTGCCGTGCTTGCATTCGGAGCTGTAACCTTAACCTGCTTTTTGGCAGTCATTCCATTAACAGTAACCACAACATTCGCAGTGCCCTCGGTAATACCGGTAACTATTCCGTTCTCATTTACCGTCAGCACGCTGGTATTGTCAGACTCCCATCTCACATTCGTGCCAGTAGCGCCAGTGGGAGTCAGCGTATATTCGAGCTGAATCGTCTCAAACATAGCTACGGTATCGGGGCCAGTAATGCTGACGCTAGTTTTATTACTCTCGTCCTCGGTTTCGTTCTCAGAATCCATCACGGAATCTTCGTCCTCGGTCTCGTCCTCAGAATCCATCACGGAATCTTCGTCCTCGTTCTTGTCCTCAGACTCCTTCACGGAACCCTCGCCCTTGGCTTTGTCTTTGGTCTCGTCCTTGGGCTCGTCCTTGGGCTCGTCCTTGGGCTCGTCCTTGGGCTCGTCCTTGGGCTCGTCCTTGATCTCGTCCTTGGTCTCGTCCTTGGTCTCCACAGTGGAACCCTCGTCCTCGTTCAGGCTGCTCTCCGCCACAGCGGCGGGAGCGGCCCCCAGGGCCAGGGTCATGGTCTCGTTCTGACGCTCATCCTGGGGCTCAGCCGAAGGGGTGGTCTCAGGCTCTGCCGAGGTGGTGGCCTCTGTCACTGCCGGGGTGGTCTCGGTCACTGCCGGGGTAGTGGCCACTGTTGGCTGCTCAGTTTGCACCACAGGAGCGTCCACCGCGCAGGCGCCGCCCGCAGAGCAGACGGGGCAATCCGCGTTTTCTGCGCCAGACTCACAGTGGGCCGTGCAGATGCAGGCTGGGCCATCCTCAGGCAGCGCAAAGGCGCTGGTGGGGAACACGGACGCAAGCATGCAAACCGTCAGCAATAGGGCCAGCATTCGTTTTTTCATAGCGATTCCTCCTACATTTGTATTTCCAGTCGATTGATTGTAGTTTCAGGTTTACTGTGCCAAGATGGTTTCCATGAGCACCAGGAGCTCCAGCACACTGCGGAAGGCAGCCTCCTGGCCGCCGGTGGGCCAACGGAGCCGCCCCTGCCAGCTGTAGTTCTGGCGGAATAGGATCTCCAGCTCGAAGGTGGGGACGCCGGGGTGAACCACAGGGGGCTGCTCTGGCTCGTCGGCCATGATATCCAGCCGCTCCTCGATCAGGAGCACCATGCGGGACAGGCTAGTGAAGGCCACGGGTTCTTTAATAGAGCCGCCTGAGATTTTACCACGGATCTGGCCGCCGTCGCAGCTATCGATGAAGATCCGAAAGGTGTTCATCCCAATCGGGAGCATTCGGTTTTCTCTCACACAACCCCTCCATTTCGCTTTTTTGTACCATCAGTATACTATGCGGCTCTATGATAACACTATGATTTGAAAAAAATCACACCAAAAAACGTAAAAAGTTTTTTGGTGTGACCAGAAAATCCATATTTTGATGTTACGCGCGGTCCAGGCCGATGCGGTCGCCCAGCTCCCGAAGGTCCAGAACCCGCGAGGTAAATCGAGCGGGGGAACGTGGGAATCCCTTCCGGAGGCGATCCATGATCCGCTCCATAACCATTTCGCCGTTGGAGGTGGTGGCCCCGGGCAAGAGCACCCAGAACTGCCCCGCGCCCACACGGGTAAAGGGATCGCCGGCCCGGAGGGAGCGCTGGAGGGTGGTCTCCATCTGGCGCATGTAGATAGCGCGCTGCTCCTGATCCACGTCCCGCTGCTCCAGCCGGATGATGGCGATCTGGGCCTGAGACTTGGAGCGGCGCATGGCCCGGACATGGAGGCTGACGATCTCCCGGAATACGTTGTTGTCACAGCAGAACGCGCCGCCCTCCTCGTCGTCTCCCAGCAGGAACTGGCGGATCTCAGCATCCTGGATGTCGCCGCCATAGAGTTCCTGGACGGCGGCGGATTTTTCCGCCTCCAGGGCTGCGGTGGGGGCAACGCCGTAGGTGTCGCGGTAGAGCTGCCAGATATATTCATAGTGCTCCAGTGCCTTCTGGGCCTGGCCGCTGCGGGTCAGGGCCTGCATCAGATAGACGCTGAATTCCTCTGCCGCCGGGTCTATATGCACCACCGCCGCGCAGATCTGCCGGGCCTCATCCACCCGGCCGGCTTGGAACAGCCACTGGACGGTCTCCCGGCACAGGCGGATATACAGGGAGCGGTAATAAACGTTAAGGTTGATGCACCAAAGCTCCGTGGCCGCATCGGGGAGGAAGTCCCCGGTGTAAAGGGCAATGGCGCTCTTGGCCTGGGTAATGGCGGACTCCCGATCCTCCCGGGCCAAGGCGGCCTTCGCCTGCTCCTCAAACTGATGGGCGTCCAGCTGTGTCTCACAGTCCAGGGCCCACTTATAATAGCCGTCGGTATAGGCAATGAGGGCCTTTGGATTTTCAAAGCCCAGCTCGCCCAGGGCATTGCGGGCACGGCTTACATTATTTTGCAAGGTGCTGGCCGGATTGCTCTTCTCCTCGTCGGGCCACAAGAGCTCAATGAGCTCCTGCGCGGAAACGCCGCGGTCCTGATGCAGGATCAGATAGGCTACCAGCGTCCACAGCCGCCGGGACCGGCCCACCAGGCTGATAGCCCGGGGCTCGTCCATGCCCGGCTGGCACAGGGTAAACTTTCCCAGCATCGTCGCCTGTAGAATGCTGCTCATGCGCGATCGCCACCTCTCAAATAGCGCAGGTACTTGCCTCCGTCATCGTAATCTTGATTATAATACAGAATATCACACATTTCGCCATTTGTCACGACTTTTTTGCTAAAAAGGTGAAATTTTACATGACTTTTCGGGCAATCTTCACATTCCCAGGCGTTTTTTCATATTTTCGTAGTTGGTGCATTGGGTGAGAGCGGTCTCCTTGGTAATCCGGCCCTGGCGCACCAAATCCTGAAGGGCCATATCCATGGTCCGCATGCCCTGGGCGGTACCGGAGGCAATGGCGGACTCCAGCATATGGGTCTTGCTCTCCCGGATCATGTTTCGGATGGCCATGTTGGTGTACATGATCTCGAAAACCGGGATGGGCTGGCCATTCACATCCGGCACCAGCTGCTGGCTGATGACCGCCTGAAGCACCATAGAGAGCTGGAGGCGGATCTGGGCCTGCTGATTGGGCGGGAAGGCGTCGATGATCCGGTCGATGGTGTTGGCCGCGCCGGTGGTATGGAGGCTGGACAAAAGCAGCTGTCCGGTTTCCGCGGCGGTCATGGCCACCTCCATGGTCTCCCGATCCCGCATCTCTCCCAAAAGGATCACGTCCGGGCTCTCCCTGAGGGCGCTGCGCAGGGCCGCCACATAGCTGGGGCAGTCGCAGTGGATCTCCCGCTGGCTGATGATGCACTTGTTGTGCCGGTGGATGTACTCCACCGGATCCTCCAGCGTGAGAATATGGCCGCTGCGGGTGTTGTTGATCTCATTGATGACACAGGCCAAGGTAGTGGATTTGCCGGAACCCGCTGCCCCAGTGACCAGCACGATGCCTTTTTTCATAGCAGCAATCCGCATGACCTCCGGGGGGATATGTGCCTCCTCCGGGGTGGGAAGGCCAAAGCTGATGACCCGGACTACCGCGGCGATGCTGCCCCGCTGGCGGAACATATTCACCCGGAACCGGCCAATGCCGCTGAGGGAGAAGGAGAAGTCGTCATCGGTCTCGCTGCCGGTGACGCAGCCCGCCTCCCGGTTGGCCAGCCGGTAGACCTCCCGGGCGAATTCCTCGGTGCGTTGAGGGGTATAGTTGCCGTCCTGGGTCTGCCGGACCTGCTCGCCGTTGACCTTAAAGGTCAGGGGCAGGCCCGCGATCACAAAGATATCGGAAGCGCCGCATTCGATGGCCTGGCGCAGGATCTGTTCAATCTCCATTTGTCGTTCCTCCTGTCAAGCTCCAGCTCTCCGCCGGCTCCCAGGCCGCGGTGCAGCTCCATGTCTGGATCTCATAGCCCTGAGCCTGAATTTCCAGGCAGATCTCCAGGCTCATGTTCTCCCGCGTGATGGTGGTTCTGAGGGTGCCGTTCTCCTCCTGGGTATCCGGGGGCAGCTGGCCCTGGCCGGAGAGATAGGCGTCCGCTTGGCTGAGCCATTTCTGGCCCGCATTCTCACAGGCATAAAGGGCAGTCATGTGGTCGCCGTACTGCTGGGCCGTGCGCCGATCCGATACCGCCGTGGCCACGGTGAGCACGCCGAAAATCGCCACGCACAGCACCACCACCGCGAACAGCACCGCCACGCTGCCGATGCGAAATCGTTTCTTCCCCATAGCTACCTTCCTTCCGGCAGATATACCGCCGTATCCAGGCTGTAGATGGCCTGATTCTGGGCGGAATAGGCCGTTACTGTGCCCTCAAAGAGCTCCCCGGCGCCGGTGGCCGTCCGGGTTCCGGTGACGATCACATAATAGGCGCCCTGCTCCTGTGTGCATTCCTCTAAGGTATCCTTATAATAGAGCTTCGTATCCAGCTCCGGAAATACCCCCGCCCGCAGCCGCTCCGCCTGATTCCGGCAGAGGGTCACCGCGACGGTCTCCCGCTCCGCCTGCTGACTCACCGCATCCGCCCGCAGAAACACACAGGCGATGACGCCGCAGCACAGCACCAGCAGCAGCACAAACACCAGCAGCGGGATCATAAATCCAAGCCGCCGGGAGATGGGCTCCGCTTTCCGTTCACGCATGGCCGCCACCTCCGTCGCAGCAGGCATAGGCCGTCCGGCCCTGGGCCGAGATCTTCAGCAGCCGCTCTGTCTCCCAGGACAGCTCCAGCTCCGAAAGGTCGCAGATCCGCTCCCCCAGTTCCGGGGTCATGGGACTGCTTGCCTTGGAAAACTCAGAATAGAGGCCCCCTTCATAGCAGTAGATTCGGGTCTCATAGTCCGAGTCCGCCTCCCGAAGGCACAGGGCCTGGCCCTCCGGCCCCTGCCGCAGGGAGACCTGATCCTTTCCGGCACTGGAGGCCACCTGGCTCTGGATAAAGGACAGCGCGCTGCGCTGGGCGGTATGGGCCTCCCGGTTCCCCAGAGCCCCGGCGTAGCACCGGGCCCCGGCCACCGCCAGAATCAGCAGCGCCCCAATGAGCATGCCGTAGAGCAGCAGGAGCATCCGGGCGGAGCCTTGCCGTTTTTCCATGTTCATTCCTCCCCGCGCACCAGCACCTGCACGCTGGGCAGCTGGTTTTCCGCAAACACGTCATAGGTGATGATATAGTCCCGATGATTCACCGTCAGGCCGTAGTGCTCCTCCAAATAGGCAAGGCTCTGGGGATAGCTGCCCTCTACGGTGTAGCACTCTACCGCGCTGCGGATCACTGCGTTTTTGATGGCCGAGCGCCCCGCCTCCCGGACGTCCCGCCGGAGTCTGGGCATCAGGCACACTGCCGCGATGACCGCCGCCAGCAGAAGCACTGCGGCTGGCAGCCAGCGCTTTTTCTTGTTCCGTTTCATACCTTCTCGCCTTTCAGACTGCGCTAAGCATGCCCAGCAGGGGGAGCATAACACTCAGCAGGGTGAGGCCCACGGATACGGTCAGGAAGCCGATCAGGATGGGCTCCACCCGATCAATGATGGCTCCCAGCTCCGACTCCGCATCCTCGGAGAGCCGCCGGGCCAGCCGCTCCATGGCCATGGCCTGGTTGCCGCTCTCCGCCGCGCCCACCAGCATCCTGCCGTAGAGGGGAGAGAGCACCTTGTACTTCAGCAGCGCTGCCGCCAGGCCCATGCCCTGCCGCATGTCCTCCTGACACCGCTCCAGGGCCGCCTTGACACCGGGGTGCGTGGTCTGTGCCATGGACTGTGCCAGCGCCGTATCCTCGTCGATGCCGCTGGAAAGCAGGGTAGCCAAGGTGTCGGCCATCTGAGAGATGGCCATGGTCCAGGCCGCATGGCCCGTGAATCGGCTCCGACGCATCCAGCCCCGGAGCTGCTGCCGCCCACTCTCGCTGCGGGCCCGCCAGGCCAGCACCAGAAGCAGCAGCACCACCAGCACCGCCAAAATCATGCTCACCCGCCCGATCACCGAGGCCGCCAGCACATAGGCATAGGAGGAGGCCGCCAGGGATCCGGTGAGGCTCTCATACACCCGCTGGAACATGGGCAGCACCGCGAACACCAGCACCGCCAGCACGCCGCTCATGAGCACCAGCAGAATGGCCGGATAGGTGAGGCTGCTGCGGAGCCGATCCGTTAAATCGCTCTGCCGGTCATAGTAATCCGCCAGCCGCTCTAGGGCCCGAT
This sequence comes from uncultured Oscillospiraceae bacterium, assembly GCA_934546685.1. Lineage (GTDB taxonomy): Bacteria > Bacillota > Clostridia > Oscillospirales > Oscillospiraceae > HGM13006. The sequence goes on along the minus strand of CAKTEB010000020.1, from coordinate 21,630 downwards.
CCAGGCTGCCGGAGAATTCGCCCATTTGGAAGACCTCCAGGGCGTAGCTGGGGAACACCCCGGTCTTTTCCGCCGAAGCCGCAAAGGTCTCGCCATTTTCCATGGCGCCTGCCATGGCGGTGGCCGCCCGCTCCAGGGCAGGATCCCCCTGATCTCCGGTAAACACCTCCGTCGCCTGACTCATGGGCACTCCAGCCCGCAGCATCATTGCCATGCTGCTGCAAAAGGTACTCAGCTGCCGCTGAGATAGATATTGATCTGCCATGCTGCCCTCCTTAATATGTATACCGGGTGGTATATTGGTCGTCACTGCTGATCTGCCCCTGGGGCATGCCGCCTGCGGCAAAGGTGATGTCGATGCGCTGCCACTGGTCCGCCGCAGCCTGGATCTCTACGGTGATCCAGCCCTTGTTCTGGAGATAGACGCTGTTCCAGGCGTGGTACAGGGAATCCCCGCCCACATAGCCGGTAATGAGCTTGCAGGGGATGCCGATGCTTCGGAGCATCGCCGCCGCCAGGCTGGCATAGTCGAAGCAGATGCCCTTGCCCGTTTCCAGAGTCTCGTCCGGATCCGGCAGATAGCCGCTGCTTACCGTGTCCGCCTTCTCCTGGTCATAGGCGATATGCTCCACCAGATAATCGTAGACGGCGCCGACCGCCTGGATATCCGTGGCGCAGTCTGCCACCAGCTCCCTGGCCTTGCTGACGCACTGGGAGCTCTCCTGATAGTTCACCAGCTGGCTGGGCCTCAGGAAGGGCTGGAATTCGTCGGCAAGGGTCACCTGCTTTTCCTGAGACCAGGTGCAGGCATATTTGTCGTCACCCGCCGACTCCATAAGCCGGAAGGTATAGGTGCCGCTGCCCATGTTCAGGGGGAGGATGGTGGGGCTGCCGTCCACGGGGATGTCGTAGTTGTATTTCTCCTCCCCGCAGACCACCTGGAGCTTCAATCGGCTGTCGCTCTCCGCCTCGATGCCCACCACGCCCTCCTCCAGCATGGAGAAATCCGCCTGGACATTGCCGAAATCCTCTGCCTTCTCCGTGTGGAACTGGTCGTCCTGAAAGGCCGGGATGGCAAAGGCGGTCTGGGGCTCCGATGTGCTCTGGCCGCCCCCCGGATCCCGCTGCCCACAGCCGCAGAGCAGCACAAGCGCAAGAAACGCCGACAGGAGGCGGAGAGTCTTTATATGTTTCATGGCTCCGCTCCTTCCGGCGTATAATTATATAATATTGTATCGCGTTTTGCGGGAATCCGCAAGAGGCGGCGGCCCGGCGGTGGAAAATTTCGCCGGGAAGTAACCGGCTCCGCCCCTTCTGGCGCATCGGGCCAGGGTGTGGTATCATGATGGACAAGAAAGCAGGGCCGGGATCCGTCGCCTGCCGCTGGGAATTAGGATCTTCCGAACCCGAAGATCCCTGTCCGGTCTCATAGAGCGCATGGTTTTCCGCCTTCCTTCGGTGTTTCAGCTTTACACGACTAACGCTACCCTTTATATCGGATTACTGCGCAAACGCAAGCCACCCCGTGCATGGAACCTGCCCACCGCCAGAAGCTTCATTGATAAAGAGCACCGCCGCAAAAATATCGTTTGTGATTTACGACTCACCTTGACACTTGTTTTCGCGGAATATATAATAAATTAACATCAATTTCACAGATCCACCAAGTCTCGGCAAACACGCTCCGGATCCCGCTTCCTTTCCGTCAGGAGTCACTTCTATGAAACAGAAACACAAGGCATATGCCATTATTGCGGCGCTGCTCATAATCATTCCGCTGAGCATCGTCATCTATATCAGCTATACCAGCCAGCAGATCTATCACGAGTGTACGCAGAGCCTGCTCTCCACCTACTCCCAGGTCATCAAGACCTTCAATATGTTTACCCAACGGAACTGGAACATCCTCGACATCTGGGCCGGCGACCTGGAGGACATGTCCGGCGACGACAACATTGCAGAGGAATGGCAGCAGTACATAGGCGACAAGGCTACCTGGCAGTACAGCGAGGTTGCCCTTTTTAATGAAGAAAACCAATTCCGTACCGCCGTAGGCCGCTACGGCGACGCTCCGCATATGGATTCCACGCTGGATGAGATCTACGCCTCGGATACCCCCATCGTCACCAGCTATATCTCCAGCAAGGGCGTCCGCAAGGTCATATTTACCCGGCAAATCAGCCCCATTTCCATTGAGGGCGTCACCTACACCTCCCTGGGCATCTGCTACGACAACTCTGTGCTGGAGCAGATGCTGGGCGGTCTCGCCTACGAGGGTCAAAGCGACTGTTACATTGTGCGCTCCAACGGCGATGTAGTGCTCTCTACAGAGCCCAAGTCCGAGATCCCGGTGGGGATGGTAAACCTCTTCGATTTTCTGGAGGAAAGCGCCACGGTACACCAGCAGGATTTCAGCCAGCTGCGGCAGGATATGCTGGCCCAGGGCACCGGCAGCGTGACCTATCGCCTTTCCGGGAAGCTATACTATCTGGTATATCAGCCTGTGGACGTCAAGGACTGGTCCATTGTGGGCATCGTCCCGGCCAGCGCCGTAGAAAGCGGCATGAACGCCGTCCAGCGCAATACGCTGATTATTCTACTGGTGCTCTTCGGCATCATTATCGTCGGGTCGGGCATCATCCTTCAGGATCTGGCCCGGAGCAGGGAGGAGCGCGCCGACGCGGAAAAGCGGGAGCTCCAGCGCCGAAAGGAGCTCAGCGAGCAGATGTTCCAGGGCATCGCCCGGATCGTGGACCGGTTCGTCGTCTGCGATCTGGACGCCGACCACTACGAGTATCAGGCGCGAGTGCAGCAGGATATTTTCCCTCCCCAGGGCAGCTATCACGATATGCTGGATCGTGCCTCCAGCCTGTATGTAGTGTTGACCGACGGCGAGAACGCCAAGCTGGGCCAGATGCTCGCCCCGGACAATCTCCGGTCTCTGCTGAAAACCAAGGACGACACCCTGAAATTCGAGTACGCCGCCCGGGACAAGAGCACCTTTTTGATGATGACCGTGGTGCCCTGCGGCTGGTCCGAGGGCCGATTAACCCGCACCATGATGATCATCCAGGATATGGGGCGGCAGCACCTGCTCCAGGATCTGGCCAATACCGACGGCCTCACCGGGCTCCTCAACAAGCGATATTTTGACGCGGTATCCACGGCTCTGGAGCGCCGCGGCCAGGGCTTCGCCCTGTTCTATCTGGATCTTGACCGGTTCAAGTCCGTCAACGATACCTATGGACACGCCGTAGGCGACCTCTTATTGCAGGAGGTGACCCGTCGGCTCCAGCGCTGCATCCGCAGCACGGACTACGCCTTCCGGCTGGGCGGCGATGAATTTGCCCTGCTGCTGGTGGGCGCGCTCACCGAGGAGGACTGCACCCGGAAGGCCGAGGATGTGCGCCGGATTATAAGCGACGACTATATGCTGGAGGGCAGAACCATCTCCATCGGCACCAGCTGCGGCTGGGCCCGGTTTCCCACGGACTGTCCCAACTCCCAGGAAACCCGGCGGCTGGCGGATCGGCGGATGTATGAGGAAAAGCAGCGGAATCACACCCTGCTGGATCAGCAGCGATAATTTTATGGAAAACAGTCAGGAGGTGCGGCCATGCGCTGGGATTGGAACGAGGAAAAAACAAGAAAATGGCTGGAGCCAGCCATCGAGGCCTACTATCTTTCGCACCGTTGGCGTCAGGCGGGCTTCCGGCGGCTGCTGGACAACGGCTGCGGTCCAGGACGGCACGCGGTATTCTTCGCCGGGCAGGGCCTGGAGGTCACCGGCTTGGATCAGTCTCGAGAGGCCCTTCATTATCTCAGCGCCTGGGCGCAGCGTGAAAGCCTCCAGGTGGAGGCCGTGGAGGGGAGCCTGTTTCAGCTTCCCTTCCCCGATGGATCCTTTGACTGCGTGATGGACTACAACGCCTCCTATCATACGGATACCGCAGGCTACCGTCAGGCCCTTTCGGAGCTTCGCCGGGTCCTGAAGCCTGGGGGAGAGGTCTATATGACGCTGCTGTCCCAGAATGATCCGGGCTTCGCGGCAGCGCCACCGGAGGCCCATTTGGATCGGTTCACCCTGATCCATGAGGGCGGCACGCCTCATTTCTATGGCCGCCCAGAGGACTTTGGCGACTTGTTCCAGGGCTTCTCCATGGCGCTTCCGCCCCGGGAGATCCGAACCCAGGGTCCCGGCAGCAGCAAGGAGAGCGTTCATTATCATCTCCTGCTGAGGAAGGAGCCGCTATGACCAGATTCAGAACACGCTTTCCCCTGCTGGCCAGCCTTTTGGTGCTGGCGGTAATGCTGCTGGGCATGGTAGGGGCGTCCCTGCTGGTGTCGCTGCTGTACCGGCTGTTCCCGGGCCTCTATCTGCTGTTCGGCGACTACGGCATCCAGCTTCTTGTGGAGCTCTTGGTGCTGGCAGCCATTCTGGGGCTCACCTGGCTTCTGGGCATGGGCCGGGTGCTGACCTGCCGGGGCCGCGGCTTCTTCCGTAGCCTGATCCCCGGTGCGGTACTGCTGGCCTTTTATCTGTTTGCGGGGCTGGAAAGCGTTTTTTTCTGCCTGGGCTATCCCCTCCAGCTGCCCAGCGCCATATTGGCCTATCTCCTGTGCATGGCCACCATCGGCATCTGCGAGGAGCTGGCCTTCCGGGGCCTGATCGCCGGGATGCTCTATGACAAGTACGGGAAAAGCCCCGCCGGGGTGTGGCTATCGGTGGTGGTCTCCAGCCTTCTGTTTGGCGCCATGCACCTGACCAACGCCATCGGTGGACAGATGGAGCTCTCCGGGGTGCTGCTGCAAATGGTGGGGGCCTCGGCCATGGGCATGTGCCTGGCCGCCATCTATCTCCGGGGCCGGAATCTCTGGGCCGTAGCCGCTATCCACGGCTTTATGGATCTGTGCGCTCTGGTGAGCAGCGGCATTTTCCAGGCCGAGTCCATGGCGGATATCGTCAGCGGCTATACGCCCCTGAGCCTCATTGGCTACAGCTTCTATCTGATCTGCGCCCTGGTGCTGCTGCGGCCCAGCAAACTCCGGGAGATCACCGCCAGCCGGGAGAGCAGTCTCGGCGACACCGCGAAGCTGGGGCTTGCCGCTGGGATCCTTGGGGCCATGGTAGGCTTAGTCGTGGTTATGACGGTATAAGCAGAAGAATCCTAGCCGCAAGCTCAAATAGGGCTTGCGGCTTTCCCGTTTCCACATTATAATAGTGTCGCTGTGCCGGGCCAAGCATGCCCGGCGCTTGCGAAATACGGAGCTAAAGGTGCCCGCTTGGGAGAATAGAGAAGTCGGGTGAGAATCCCGCGCAGTCCCGCTGCCGTATTGGGGAGACGATGCAAATGGATGTCACTGGGAAACTGGGAAGGCTGTATCGTCCATGAACCTAAGCCGAAAGACCTGCCTGGCGTTCCGGGCCCTGCTGTCCCCAGCGGCAGGGATGAGATACCTACGATGAATAGGAGGACATTCCCAAAATGAAAAAACAGAAGAAGATCATACTGGGCGTTGTGGCGCTGGTGGTCATCATCGGCGTGCTGCTGGGCATTTACTTCGCCACACGGCCGGACACCACCCAGGGCGCAAAGGCGCTGACCATCGTGGTCGTCCATGGTGACGGCAGCGAGAAGGACTTCGATATCCACACGGACGCCGAGTATCTGGATCAGGCCCTGACCGAAAATGAGATCGCATCCGGCTCTGACAGCGATTACGGCCTGTTTATCACCACCGTAGACGGTGAGACTGCCGACGACAGTCAGCAGCAGTGGTGGTGCATCACCAAGGGCGGCGAGATGCTGATGACCGGCGCCAGCGAGACCCCCATTGCCGACGGCGAGACCTACGAGCTGACGCTGACCACCGGCTATTAAGCCATGGGCCACAAACGGCTGCTGGAGCTGATCGTGCTGGCGCTGCTGGGCGCCCTGATGTTTGCCGCGAAGATGTGTCTGGCGGCGCTGCCGAACATTGAGCCGGTATCGTTGCTGGTGATCGTCTATACCCTGGTGTTTGGGCGAAAATCCCTGTATGCCATCTATGTATATGTGATGCTGGAGATCCTGTTCTGGGGACTGGGGCTTTGGAATCTCATGTATCTCTATGTATGGCTGGTGCTGTTTTTGCTGACGCAGTTGTTTCGCGGCATGGATTCCGCCTGGGGCTGGGCCATTTTATCCGGCGGCTTTGGGCTTGCCTTTGGCCTGCTGTGCTCGCCGGTCTACTTTATCACCGGCGGCTGGGCCTTTGGCCTCAGCTGGTGGATCTCCGGAATTCCCTGGGATGTGGTGCACTGCGGAGGCAATTTTGTGATTGCGCTGGTTCTGGTGCGCCCCCTGACCACAGGGCTCGGCGCTCTGCGGCATAGGTACCTTCCAGAGCTCTAAAAAAACGGACTGTCTCGCACAAATGAGACAGTCCGCTTTTTATTGCGCTTAGAGCATGGAAAGGATCTTTGCCTTGGGCACCACGCCCACCGAGGTCTCGGCGGCCTTGCCGTCCTTGAACACGATTAGCGTGGGGATGCTCATAACGCCGAACTGGCTGGCCAGCTCCGGCTGCTCGTCCACGTTGATCTTGCCCACCTTGATGTCCTCCCGCTCCCCGGCAATCTCGTCCACCACCGGAGAGAGCATCCGGCAGGGGCCGCACCAGGAAGCCCAGAAGTCCACCAGGACAGGCTCCTTGCTGCCCAGCACCTGGGCCTCAAAATTCTCTTTTGTGATCGTCATAACAGACATAAAAATGCCTCCTTTAGTCCTTGGATTTATAGTACAGCATACAGTGGCAGTACCCTTCAAAGTCAGGATCGGCGATCTGCTGCCGGAATTCCTGACAGATGCAGCGGTTTTCTTCCGTATGCTGGAGCCGACAGGGACAGTAGCCGCCGGTGCGCTTGAGCCCTTCCCGGACGGTTCTGACCATCTCGGCGTCGGAATTGAGTCTAACTGCCATACATTCTGTCCCTCCCACCTTTGGTTTCTGCCTACAGTATACCACAGGAATGACGGAAGTGTGTGAAAAAAATGAAAACACGCATTCTCTGTGGGACTACACAGCATCTTCACATTGGATTTATATAATATTCAAAAAATCATGAAAGAAAATCCATATTCATGGGATATCCTTGGTATATCAAAGATAAGAGAGAGTAGATTCATATGAAGAAATTAAGCCTACATAGAATTCTAGCGGCGGGCCTGGCCTTGGCGCTGGTGCTGGCAGGGCCCTTCGGCACTCTGACTGCCTCTGCCGCAGATGATAACAGCGACTACCGGGAAAATAAGCCCCAGCGGGAGATGCCCGCTGCGCCCCAGTGGGTGCAGTCAGAGGTCACCTGCCAGTCCGGCTCCAACACCCTGCGGGGCACGCTGACCGTCCCCAAGAATCATGACGAGAAGATTCCCGTGGCCATTCTGCTCCACGGCCTCAACACTGACCGGAGCTGGTGCGACGATATCGCCTGGGTATTGGCGGACAACGGCATCGCCAGTGTCCGCTTTGACTTCGACGGAAACGGCGCCAGCGATGGGGCTCAGTCGGACATGACCATTTCCTCTGAGGTACAGGATACAATCGCCATGCTGGACTACGTGGAGGGCCTGGAGTTCACAGATCTGGATAACATCTTCATGGTGGGCAAGAGCATGGGCGCGGTGGACGCGGTGCTGGCCTCCAAGGGCCGGGGCAGCGAGATCAAGGCCATGTGCCTGTGGTATCCCGGCTTCGGCGTGGCAGACACCACCCGCCACGGCTTCCTGCTGGGCTCCTTTTTCAATCCCTTCGATCCCCCGGAGACCCTGGAGGCTGCGGGCTATACCTATGGCCGCGGCTTTATTCGGGAGGCCCAGTCTCTGGATTATGAAAGCGCCTGCAGGGCCTACAGCGGCCCGGTGCTGATCCTCCACGGAGACGCGGATTTCATCGCCCCCATCAGCTATAGCGAAAAGGTCAAGGACATCTTCCCGAACTGCACCCTACAGGTAGTTCCCGGCGGATACCATGGCTTCTTCGGCTGGCAGGAGATGAAGGCCCTGGAGGATATGCTTTCCTTCTTCCAGTCCCATATCGATTGAATCGAATCAAACGAGCAAGGCCGCTGCGGCAAAACGCAGCGGCCTTTTGGCGTCAGGACTCCATCTGCTGGCCCAAAAAGCCAGCTACGGTCTGGCAGATCTTCTGTTCGGTCTCGCCCACCGGTGCGGACTTGTCGTCCATCAGGACCATCACGCAGCCCATGAGATCGCCGCCGGAGAGGATCGGCGAGGCAACGCCCAGATAGTAGCCTTCCACGCTCTCCGCCGCCCGGAGCCGGCTGCCGCCGGAGTAGCGGTAGGATTTGCGCTGCTCCATGATCTGCTCCAGCTCTCGAGAATTCTGCTTGTCAATGAGATCCCGCTTGGGCGCGCCGCTGAGGGCAATGATGGCGTCCCGATCGGAGACCGCAGCAATGCGCCCGGTGTTGCGCCCCAGGCTGTCGCAGATCTGCGCCGCGAACTCTCCCAGCTCCCCCATGGGGGAGTATTTTTTGAAAATCACTTCGCCGTCTTTTTCTGTGAAGATCTCTAAGGGGTCGCCGTTGCTGATAACATTGACACGGAAAACCTTGTCCTCGTGCTTCTTAGAGGACTGGATCAGCGTGGTCTCGATATTTCCCGTGCCTTCCTCAAAATTTATGGCGTTCTCCATGGTACACTGGAGGATCGTGTCGATGTCCGGCTGGAGCTTGATCTCCAAATGGTCCTCGTAGACGAGAATCTGATCGATCAGCAGCTCCAGATCATTGCGCTCCAGCTTGTCCTTTTCCAGAATATCGTGGAATACGTCAATGGCATTTTTCGCGGTGCGGTTCACCTGAATGATGGTATTGCGCTTGTCGGACAGCAGGTCGATTTCATGGTTCAGGCCGCTGATTTTCTTTTGCAGCTCGGATTCCATTTCGTCGTACATGGCGTCCAGTGCTTCCTCGTTTTCCGGGTGCTTCATAATGTCACGGATGCGCTGGCGCTTCGTAACCTTCAATTCCTCATAGAGATCCTCCAGCACCTCTGCCAGATTGTCGGCGGACTGCTCCGTCTCCGCCACCTGATCGTTTTCCCGCTTCAGCTCCTCGTTGAGCTCCGACAGCATGGCGGCGGAATTGTCCGCCAGCTTCCGCACATAGGTTTTCAGCAGCTCGTCCAGCTTGTCCACCCGGATGTGGTGGCTGGTACAGCCCTTGAGACCACGGCGGTGATAGGTGCCGCAGGTGTAGGCCGGGGACAGGTCGCTGCGGCTCATGGCGAACATGGGACTGCCGCAGTCCCCGCACTGGAGGAAGCCGGAGTATACATTGTCGTTGACCTTCACACCCCGGTAGTTGGAACGGGTGCGCTTTTCCCGCAGGGCACGGGTGGTGGCGAAGGTGCGGTAGTCAACGATGGGCTGGTGGTGGTTCTCAATGACGATATGCTCCCCATCGTCCCGCTTGATCTCCTTGCCGTTGATTTTGGCGCGAGTGTATTTTCCCTGCCGGAGGGTGCCAATGTAGAAGTCGTTGTCCAGAATCGTCTGAATGGTCACAATGGCCCAGGCTGCCTTGGTCTGCCGCCTGCACTCCTTGCCTTCCGCCTCCTTGCGCATCTGCTCGGACATCCGCGGGGTTGGAACGCCCATGTCTGTGAGATGGTTGGCAATCTTCTTGTAGCCCCAGCCCTCGTTGTTGTAGAGGTCGAAAATTCTGCGGACGATCTCCGCCTCCGTGGGGATGATCTCAAACTCCTTGCGGCTGTTGATGAGATAGCCGTAGGGGGCGGCGCAGAGCCATTCGCCGTCCGCCTGCCGCCGCTTGATGACGTTCCGCACCTTCCGTGAGGTGTCCGTGACCGGCATCTCGTTCATGAGAAATTGGATTTGGATCTTCAGCCAGTCGTCCCCGCTGGGGAAGTCGATGCCGTCGCCAATGGAGATAATGCGGATGCCCGCATCCCGGAGATCCTCCAGCTCCACCAGTCCCCGGGAATTCCGGCGGGAGAAGCGGGAGAAGTCCTTGACGATCAGGATGTCGTATTTACGGCTCATGAGCCCCCGGCGCATCTCCTGATAGCCTTCCCGCTGCTCGAAGGTGTAGCCGGAGCGGTCCCGATCCTCGAAGAAGGTCAGGCGGCTGCCGGGGAAATAGTGCTTTACATAATCCTCAATGATGGATTTCTGGTTTTCAATGGAGATGTTCTTTTGATCCAGCTCATCGTCCACGGAAATGCGGGCGTAGCCCGCAATGTCGAATGTTTCAGTCATGTTTATTCACCTTTGAGATATTTCTCGGTTTGCCGATCAAATTCAGAAATATATGCCGCGTCCTGCTTTTTTCGGAACTCCTCGTAGATCGCCCCGACCTTTTTCACGGCGGCCTCCCGAGAGATATGTCCCTTGTTGTTCAATACCTGACGACGGTTGTTGGAGAGGAAACGGTCTGTCTCGCTTAGCCAGTCCTGCATGGACATGAGCTGCTCATCCTCCGCCATCAGCTCTGCGTAGTCGATGAACATTGTCACCAAACGATTCAGCCGGGACAGCTCTTTCTGATTGAGATAGTTCTTTGCCACCAGCGTATCACTTTTCAGGATTTTTCCGTCGGGAGCGCCCTTCCATGTGGTGAGGCCCATGGTGGGGCTGTCTAGGGTAGCCCTCTCGGAAATCAGCTCCGCCGCTGTTTTCCCGGTTACAGCATAGTGGAGCTTATTCTGCACAAACGCATAAAAGGCTTTGGTGGTCTCGCTGTTTTTGTCATAGTCGTAGCTACACTGCTCAAACACATCCGCAATCTTCTGATAGGCTCGGCGCTCACTGGCTCGAATCTCTCGGATGCGTTCCAGCAATTCATCAAAGTAATCTTTGCCAAAGGGCCGCCCGTTTTTCATCATCTCGTCATTGAGGACAAAGCCCTTTTGAATGTACTCCTTTAGGGTTTTGGTTGCCCACTGGCGGAAGCGGGTGGCCTTCTTGGAGTTGACGCGATAGCCCACAGCGATGATGGCATCAAGGTTGTAGTGGTCAATGCTGCGCTGCACATCGCGGCTGCCCTCTCTGCGAACTACTAAGAATTTCTTAGTAGTTGCGTCGGGAGTCAGCTCTTCCTCGGCGTATATGTTTTTCAGATGTTGCAGGATGTTTTCCGGGGTACAGCCGAATAGTTCGGCCATGGCCTTTTGCGTCAGCCAAAACGTCTCATCCTTGAACACAACATTGATAAATTCTTTTCCGCTCTCGTCGCTGTAAAGAAGGATTTCACCCTGATTTGCTAGTTCATTTCCCATTATCATTTCCTCCAGTGTTATCTACGTTTTCCGGCAACTCCGCCGCATCGGTCACAAGATCCGTTACAAGCTGCCTTAGGGGACTTCATTTTCAGTTGGTTACATTCAGTAACCAACTGGGAGCCCTCGTCTGAGAGGCGTTTTTTCAGCACCTTCCAGTAGTTTCTCGCCCCATCATAGGTCGGCTGTTCCGTCAGAACTGCCACAACATCCACAACAGAGAAGGACCATTCCTCCTGCTGCTCATCCCAGGCCACACGGATCTTCTGATCCTCAAAAAGCTGGATGCCGTCATTCTCTATGTTGTTCATATGTGTCCTCCCCTCGTCTGTAACGTAATTCTATATCATATTTATCTTTCGGTATACAGTGTATTATAGATAATATTGTACACAGTTTTGGGATCTTTGGCAAGCGCCATTTTTTGCGGATGGAGGTTGTATCAAAAGATTGATCCCATTTGACATTGCACATAATATGTAATATACTTGCCGTGCAAGGAGGTGCCGATATGGACACAAATATGACGTTCCGCATGGACTCGGAGGTAAAGGCCCAGATGTCATCCATCTGCGCCCAGCTGGGGATGACCCCCTCTACCGCATTTAATCTTTTCGCCAACGCCTTTGTGCGGGCCAAGGGCATGCCGTTCCCGGTGACGATCCGTGAACCAGAGCCTGCCGTCACGCAGGAGAAGATGCTGGCAGATGCCGATGAAATGCTCACAGCCTTTGCCGGTGACTACAGGAGGATGGCAGAATGATTTGGGTTACTGCTGAAGATGTGATCCTGCTGCACAGCCGGGTCATCGCCGCCACCGGGGGCATCGACGGCCTGCGGGATCCCTCCGGCCTGGAGGCCGCCATCGCCGCACCGATACAATCCTTTGGGGGCCAGGAGTTATTTCCCACCGACGTGGAAAAGATCGCCCGGCTGGGCTACGGCCTTGCGGCAAACCACGCCTTTCTGGACGGAAACAAGCGGATCGGCGCGCTAATGACGCAGCTGCTCCTCAAATGGAACGGCTATTCGCTCCACTTGCTGCCCGGTGAGCTGGCGGATATGTTCATCGCCATTGCCGCCGGGGAGGCCCAGGAGCAGGAACTGCTCTCCTGGATCAGGGCACATCTCCTATAACAATGTCCCCTCTTTTTCTTTTTGTGCTTTCAACTGACTACAATTTGTAGGCAGTTTACTTTCTTCATGCTTCGATAGCAACTTATATTGAAATAAATCGCGGGCGGAAGGCGTAACCCTTCCGCTCTTTGCATTACCGCTCCATGGATGTGGATCGCTGTTTTTTCTCCTGCTGTACTGCCCGCTGAGCGCTGCGCCTGCGATTATAGATCAGCAGATCTCTTGTACACTGGTAGAGGTCTGCCGAACCGGACTCAAACACCGCCACCAGATACTTTTTCGCCTTATATTCGGCGTAGACATCCTTTAATTTTTCCCGGAGCACCGGGTCATTCTTTTCCGCGTTGGTGAGCCAAATTTCAACAATCTTCTTATCATCTCTGACGTTCATTTCCAAATGCGTCACGCTCCTTCAATGGTAATATTTTTCACATTTTACCGCCGATCTATTCCCAGGCGGTGTGGGATTAGTTAAGAATCCTTTCGCTTCTTCCATACGATGTCATAGCCCAGCACATCGGCCAGCTCACCACTTCCTGCATGGTGAATCCCGCCCGGACGATCTGGGCCTTGATTTCGTTTCGGATGCTCATAGAACCTCCTGCATTGAATTGTGTCATTTCTATCGTATATAAGAAATTGACTTCACGGTTTCGTGGATGCACCAACGCTGCTTCAGACCCGGCCAAAAGTAGATCAGGAAGCGCTGCTCACAGCGGGCACCTACCGATTTTACGGAATTGCGTGGATTTTCACGGAGCCGTGCAATATCGCACAGATTCGGAAATCCTGTACTCGTTTTAGAGCACCACGGTTCCGTGAAATGGCTCATTGGAATCGTAATCTTCTTTCCGATGTAAAGGGGGTGCGGACAGAATCCTAGACCAAATGAGGTCATAGGAGGAAGGAAATGTATACCCTAGAAGAACACATGAAAGCAGTGCAGCTATACATCGAATCAGGTTTCAGTGAAGGGGCAGTTGTCTCTGAGCTGGGATATCCGTCATACACTGCACTGAGGTACTGGTACTCAGAATATAAGCAAAACGGGAAACTGCACAGATCCAGTGCCCCAAAACCACACTATCTTTCGTTTGGAAGTTCCGCTCAATGCCAATGCCGAAATAACAAGTAACGATTGCTTGTACGCCGGGTTCCCTGGGAATGTAACGATTGTAGCTGATTTGGAATCATTTTATTAGGGACCAGTTGTGTCGATTACCGGGACAATTTGTCCAGGTTTTGCATATCCATGGACGATGCATTGGAAGCAGGACTATTTGCGCTAGCATTCAAATAGCGAAAAAGGTTCGTGCAAGCATCCACAAATGAGTGCGCTGTGCGGGCCTTTTTTGCTTCCGGAACTATGGTAGCACAAAGCATTAGGCCGTAAAGTTAGAAGACTGAACAATATTCAGCAATTCCCGACGACCAATTACGGATTCTGGACGTTTCCTCCATAGGAATTGCGGTGGATTGGAATCTGCTTGGGCATCTCTAGACAGCAAAAAGGACTTCCGAAGAAGCCCACAAGGATTTTCGTCTATCATAAAAAGCGTTTTTCAAACGCGCAGCTCACCATGGATGGTGATTCCGGGGGATTGGGGGTCGCCCCAACAAGCAATTTTTCTGGGTTTCAGGACGGGAGAAATCCGGGAAATCCGCGGCTGTACGGACAACTGCCCTGCTTGCGGCTAAATTCTCACATAATTTCTCTTACTTAATTCTGACTCTAAATATCCACCTTAGAGGGTGAATATTCACTCCAGCAGAGTGAAAAAAGTGAAAACGGCACTCCAGAGCAATTGCCAAATGGGTTTTGCCTCGTCCAGGGTTGCCGATCATAATGATGTTTTGCCGGTTCTGGACAAACTGGCAGCTGGCCAGCTCCTGCAGAAACAGATGAGAGACTGTATCATTGAGCTGGCTGCAGTCGAATTCCTCCATGGTCTTCAAATTCGGGAATCCAGCAGCCTTCAGCCGCCGCCTGTTCTGGTTTTCTTGGCGGGATGCTGTTTCCGCTTTCATGAGCTCCAGCAGCAGGTCACCAAATCCGGCGGAGGGGTCTGCCTGCCGCAGAACTTCCTGGTATTCTGCAAAGGAAGGAATGTCCTCATAGTTCATGGGCTTGATATACCCCAGCGGCCCACCGTTTAATGGAACATCCGAGGACGCAAGGCCGATCACGCCGGGCATGGTGGTTGCGCCCCGTCCGGCATGGGCCAGCTCCACGCTCATCTCCGCGCCGTTCTCCCGGGCCCGCACCACCAGCTGATTGATGCCGTGGATGCAGCGATCCTCGGTGACGTTCAGCTCACAGAGCCAGGCCGAGCTGCCGGTATGTACCACGGGAGTATTGCCAATGGTCAAATAGGCAACGCCGGTTTTGGCCTGATATTCCACATAGTCCAGCATTTCCTCCGTCACGTCCCCCTCCGGCGTACATTTCAGCACCACGGTAGGGGAGTATTCCAGTCGGTTTTTCAGGGTAACACCCCGTATTTTCAGCGGCGAAAATACATGGGGATAACGGTCATTTCGCACTGCGCACATAGTTCTTCCTCCTCGCTGCTCGAGTGGGCCTCTTTACACTTTGGATTATACGGCCACGGCCGGGAAAAGCAAAATATGAAAAGAACCCGGGAATATAATCCCTGGCTTATAATGAAAATGGCAAAAACTCCGCAGCAGGCACGGTGTAAACCAGCCCACTGCGGAGTCATTCTATTTTCATATGGTTTGGATGGCCTCTGCCAGAAGCTCCATTTCTTCAAAGGTATTGTAAAACGCCGGAGAAAGTCGAAGGCTGTAGGGTATCCCAAGCCTTCTGTGGAGAATTTGGGCACAGTGATCCCCGGAGCGCAGCATAATGCCCAGCTGATCCAGCGCAGCTGCCAGATCAAAGGCATCTACGCCTTCTACCGTAAAGGACAGGCAGCCCACTCTGGTGCCGCTGCCAAGGAAATGAATGCCCGGAATCTCACGCAGCCGTGTTTCTGCATGGCGCAGCAGAGCCGCTTCATGAGTTTGCCAGCCACTCGGAAGCTTCATCCGGTACTCCAGCGCCGCCGCCAAGCCCACCGCACCGGAGACGTTGGGAGTTCCTGCCTCCAGAGTTGGAAGGAATGTGGTTTCCTCTGCCGTGACCCGTTCCACCATGCCGCCGCCATATACCATTGGCGGCAGCGGCGGTTTGCAATAGAGCAGCCCAACGCCAAAGGGAGCGCCCAGCTTATGCCCGGAGCAGACGTAATAATCGCAGTCCAGCGCGGTTAGGTTCACCGGCATATGGCAAACGCCTTGCGCTCCGTCCACCAGCACCGAAATCCCCCTGCTATGGGCCAGCGGAATGATCTGCTCCAGCGGAGTTGCCATGCCCAGCACATTGGAGCACTGGCTGATGGCAAGCAGCGCGGTTTCCTCTGTGAGCATAGCGTCCAGTGCGTCAAGATTCAGCGTTCCATCCGGCTGAATGGGACAAATCCGAAATTCCCGCCCTGTTTTTTTGCACAGCTGCTGCCACGGGACAAAATTCGAGTGGTGCTCCAATTCCGTGACCACGACGGCCCCTGGTTTGTCCACAAACGCCGCCGCCACCCGATTGATCCCGTCCGTAGTACCGGAGGTAAAGGTGATATGCCCGGGCTCGGTTCCAAAAAATTGGGCGCAGACTGCTCTGGCCTGCTCATAAGCGTCGGTACAGCGGCTGGACAAGGTGTGAATACCCCGATGGACGTTGCCCCGCAGCAGCTCCACCTCCCGCACCGCCTCCATCACCTGCACCGGCATCTGCATGGTTGCGGCATTGTCCAGATATACCAGCGGATGGCCGTAGACGGTCTGTGACAAGGCGGGAAAGTCCTGACGAATTTTCCCCACATCAAAGGAGTGTGCCACTTCCTCCGTGTTTTTTTCTTGTACCACCAATTTCTGCGCCGTATTTTCCTGCGGCTGGCTGCAAATAAACGCCGCCAGCTCTGAAGCGGTGCTGATTTCCGCGAATTCCGCCGGGGTCATGGAGACATGGAATATCTCCTGCACTGCTTTCATCAGCAGCACCTTTTTCGAGATCACTGAACTGGCCCCGGAGCAGGATCGGGAAATCTGCCCCGGGTCAATGCCCATACGCTTCAGCGCCAGCATATACCGCAGGCTGACATCCGCCAAATCCAGCAGCTTTTCGCTGGCGCACATCTCCTTTGTCAGCAGAAAGCGATCCAAGATATATCCCTGAACCAGCGGGTATACATGGTCATAATCCCGCTGGCTCAGGTTTTGGTATTCACTTTCATACTGTGGAAGCCGCTGGGCCGCAGCATGGAGACGCGCCAGAATGACTTCCCGATCCTCCATCAGGCCGTGATAACCTGGAGCCCCAGATGCTTGCCCAGGGCGCAGACCTGATCGAAGCAATCGCCATAGACCAGCGGAACATGGTTGCCCACCTCCAGCTGCTTCTGGAAGAAGGCATTGCCGTCCTTCACCCGGAAGAATACGCCCTCAGAGCAGGAATAATCCCCAAAGCCAACGCCGCCAACGATTTCGCCCTTGGCAACAAACAACGTCTTGCAGTCGGGGGAAATCCGGCACATGGTGATCTCCTGGCCCACATCCCGGTTAAAGTCATAGCGGAGCGTTACGCCAAATCCACTGGCTGCAAAGGGGCGGATGGCATAAGGCGCCTTAGGTGCATCCCAGCCCTGCATATTCCGCCGGGGCACGGCGTGCCAGGTGAGAATGACGTTATCCGGATCGGCCTTTACCACATCCATGCAGGCATCGTTGATATCCGTATGGAAGAAGGGCGACAGGCCATAGCGTCCGGTGGCAATGGCCTTGGCATCGTGGGTGGTGTTGCCCATATAGGCGGGCTTGTCCATCAGACAGGAGAGGATCGCAATGGACAGGCAGGCGGGAATGTCATATTCGCAGGCGGAGGGAATGCCCATCTCGCCCAGCAGAGAGTGGGTCAGACAGAAGGTCATCCGCTCCTGATTCAGTCGGCGGGTCGCGCAGGCATCGGGACAGGGGGCGGCAAAGGCGTTGCAGCCATAGTAATCCAGCATCTTCTTTACGGTAACATAGAACCGCTCGGAGTTTAGGACCTCCTTCCGCTCCATGTTGCACTCCACCGCATTGCCAATGAGGTCATCCGCCAATGCCTCCATTTCCTTCACATCTTCCTCGGTGGGGTTCAGCGCCGCACGTCCGGGCAGGGTATAGTTGTCCCCGGACTCTCCGATGTGGGTCTGGTCAATGAGCTCGTGGAGGTTCACAAAGGTAAACTGGGTGCCCAAAACGTCCGTTACCTGCTCCAGGCTGACGAAGTTGCCCATATCGCTGACGGAACGGGTCGTACCGAACCGCGCGGCGCAGAGCACACGGGTCTCCCGCAGCATCTTCTTTACCCGCAGCACCTCCAGGAAATCCAGTGTCTCCTTCCAGGTGCGGTAGGCATAGCTTTTAAGCCCTCTGGCCCGAGTGGAAGCAATCAGGATGGTCTGCATGCACTGGGGGCCAGGGATGGTGATGATGGGCTTTTTCGCCTTCTGCACAAAGTCAATCACCAGGTCGGACAGCCGTCCCATGGGGCCGATCATGTAAATATCCACATCGTCCTTGCCCTGGAGCATCTTGTCCAGGATCTCAGGCGTCACCAGGAATTCCTCATTCCGGTCAATCCAGATGGGCTCCATGACGTTGAAATGCGGGCTGGTGAGATTCTCTGCCAGCTCCTCATGGGCGCCCTTGATGAGCTCGGCGTTGGCCATATCGTCGAACTCCTTGGTCAGCTCAAAGTCCTTGCCCATGCGGCAGGGGCCTTCGAATACATAGTCGTGGTGCAGGGTCACCAGAATGGGACATACGTTGAGCTTTACGTCTTTTCCGAGATGGATCATAATTTCTTCCTCCTAATTTATAATCTGTAATTTCATTATAACGAGGCCATCTCAGAAAGAGAAACAATGGTTTTTCTTATTTACAATTTATAATTGTTATTATATGATGATATCAGTTTTATTAACGCCTTGAAATTGTATATCCTATGAATTCAATAGGATTATAGGGGGGTATCGCCAATGCTGCAGCAGCGCATTCAAACATTTTTAGAGGTGGCCAACTGTCTGAGCTTTTCCACCGCCGCCCGAAATCTCTATATCAGCCAGCAGGCAGTCACCAAGCAGATCGCCTCCCTAGAACAGGAGCTGGGACTGCGGCTGTTTTACCGCACCACGCGGCAGGTGGTGCTGACTCCCGCAGGCAGCCTGCTCCGGGACTCCTTCTCTCAGATCAACCGGCAGATCCGCAGTGATATCCGGAAGGCCAGAGAATTAAACAGCTCCGGAAAATCCCTGCTTCGGGTTGGCTTCCTCTCCTCTCTGTCTCGAAAGGACATCATTCTGCCCATTACCGATTTTCTCATGCAGCATTGCCCGGATGTGGCGCTGGATATTCGCCTGCTGGACTTTGTGGCCCTGCGGAACACCCTTTTGGACCAGCAGCTGGACTTCTGCGTCACCACCTCCAACGACTGGCGGTTCTGGCCCGGCATCCACACCACGGTTTTGCAGCAGAAGCAGTTTCAGGTGGTCTACTCCGCTCGGCATCCTTTGGCAGCTCAGAAGCAAATTTCCCTGCAAGACCTGGCCACCCATACGCAGCTGACCCTGCCCAACGACAATATGCTCTCCGGCATTGAGCAGTGGGGACGGAAAATCCCATTCTCCAGGGTCGTGGCCTGTCCGGATATCAGCACCTTGATGGTACGGCTGGAACTGGGGGAGGGATTTGCGCTGCTGACAAAGGTGATTGAAGGGCACGACGCCCCGAACCTCCATTATTGGCCGGTTCCGTTTCCCGAGGCCCATGCGGAAATCGTCTGTATTTGCCGGGAGCACACACGGGAGGAGATCAGCAGCTTGATCCAGCAGATCGCGAATAGCGAGTTGGTGCATCTGGGGAATTGATTTAGTAAAGGCGGAGTTTTCCGTGCTGGAGGACGGCTTTGAGCGATATTCCTACCTGATGGAGCTGGGCGGCTATCTTCCACCCTATCCGGAAAAAAGGACCCCCGACTATCTGGTTCAGGGATGTCAAAGTCAGGTGTGGATTCACTGCTACACCAAAGGCGGGCACTTTTTCTTTGACGCAGACAGCGATACATATATCATTAAGGGGGTGCTTTTGCTCTTACAGGATTTGTTCTCGGATTTTCCGGTGCAGGAGGCCGCAAATGCAAATCTGGAGCTTATACAGGAGCTGGGACTGGAAAATGAGTTCTCGGATACCCGGCAAAAGGACCTCTGCACCGCGTTTGCAATGCTTACAAATGCGGCAAAAGCGGATTGCACAGCATTCTAATTGCCAGCACCACGAAAACGTCCCCCTGCCGCATTAGTTGGCAGAGGGACGTTCTATATTCATTTGGTTCAGAGGGCCGAGGCTGCTCCCGTCCAATCCCGCACATGCTCCTGGAGCAGCTGAATATACTTCAGCCCAAAATGTCCAGGCACGATTTTCTTGTGGGTGATGTAGCCGATTTCCATGTAGTCCTCCACCGCCAGCGGCACTGCCACAATATCCTTGCCGTTGAGGGTCTCATTGATTACGCCGCTGCAAATGGTGTAGCCGTTCAGGCCGATGAGCAGGTTGAACAGCGTGGCCCGGTCGCAGACCTGAATGTCCTTTTTGCTGCTGCGGGTAGATAAAATCTCCTCGGAGAAATAGAAGGAGTTGTGCTGCCCCTGCTCATAGGACAGCCGGGGATAGGGCTCCAGATCCTCCAGGGAAATGAACTGCTTTTGCACCAGGGGACTGTGGGCACTGACAAACACATGGGGCTTGGCGGTAAACAGATGGTGGAATTGCAGCTCATTTTCCCGCATCTCCTTGCGGATCACGGTTTCGTTAAACTCGTTGAGATACAATACGCCCACCTCACTGCGGAGCCGGGCTACATCCTCGATGATTTGATAAGTCTCCGTTTCCCGGATGCGGAAGTCGTATTCCTCGCCGCCGTACTGCTGTAACAGCTCTATAAACGCCTCTACCACAAAGGAATAGTGCTGGGCCGATACGCAGAATTGATGCCGGATGCCCTGTTTTCCCTGATAGGTCTCCTCAATCAGTGCCATCTGTTCGATGACCTGCCGGGCATAGCCCAGGAATACCTCGCCCTCCGGGGTCAGGGTCACGCCCTTGTTGGAACGGACGAAAATCGTAATCCCCAATTCGTGCTCCAGTTCCCGAATGGCAGCGGTAAGGCTGGGCTGGGAGATGAAATGCTGTTTTGCCGCCTCGCTGATGGTTCCCGTCTGGGCGGTGGTGACCACATATTTCAGCTGTGCCAGCGTCATAAAAAAGCCCCTTTTCAAATAGATAGCCTGAGTATAGCACAGAATGGGCCGGAAATCCAGCTTGATATAGTTTTTTTCTATACTCAGGAATCAGGAATTCGTATTTTACTACATTACAGATAGGATTTATAATGAGCACAGAATATTCCACCGAACCAATCGGGTAGAAACGAGGTTATACAAATGAACACCAGACCCCCTTATTCCTATGATATCGTCGGCAGCTTTCTCCGGAAGCCTGCCATTGTAACCGCCCGGAAGCAGTTTGCTGAGGGTGCCATTGACCAGAACCAGCTCCATCAGGTTGAGGATGAAAGCATCCGCGAGCTGGTGGCAGACGAGAAGCGCGTTGGCCTGCGTGCCGTAACCGACGGTGAGTTCCGCCGCGCGTTCTGGCATCTGGACTTTCTGGCTGCGCTGAAGGGCGTAGAGGAAGTCAAGGCCGAGCATTTCTCCGTGGCCTTCCAGGGGTTCCAGCCCAAGAGCCAGACCCTAAAAATCGTGGACAAGGTGGATTTCCCGGAGGATCACCCCTTCCTGAGCCACTTCCGTTTCCTCAACTCCATTGCGGAAAACGTGACCGCCAAGCAGTGCATCCCCTCTCCCTCCAT
This sequence comes from uncultured Oscillospiraceae bacterium, assembly GCA_934546685.1. Classification (GTDB taxonomy): domain Bacteria; phylum Bacillota; class Clostridia; order Oscillospirales; family Oscillospiraceae; genus HGM13006. Next base: position 222 of record CAKTEB010000020.1, on the reverse strand, counting down.
GCTGCACCTGATCTGCTGCGTGCGTACCGAGGACTATGTGCCCATTCCCCGCTATGAAAATGAGGCCGACCTGCTCCATGATATTGCAATCTGCTACCAGAAGGCCATCCGCGCATTCTACGATGCTGGCTGCCGGTATCTCCAGCTGGACGACACCTCCTGGGGTGAGCTGTGCTCCCAGGAGAAGCGCAAGGCCTATACCGCCCGCGGCATCGACGTAGA
>CAKTEB010000019.1 GCA_934546685.1 uncultured Oscillospiraceae bacterium | reverse complement strand
TCAACAGCACCTATGCTGTAAAGTAAGCATCAGGTAAAATGAAACAGCCCCGAAACCGAGCGTTTCGGGGCTGTTTTTCGCGCAAAAATAACCCACCCTGGCAGCTCCAGGGTGGGTTCGGTATTAGGCGTTTCGTTTCAGTTTTCCCTTGACCACATCCGTGACCTCCGGGATCCGGAGCACCAGGCACAGGAGCAGGAACAGCACCATGGCCACCATGCCGATGCAGCCGCATTTGAGGATCAGCAGGAGCTTTCCGTCTGTGGCGTGTACCAGTAGGCCCTTCATGCCGTAGGCCGCCGCTCCGATGATAACGGAGGCGAGCAGCGCCTTGAGGGAGGAGCCCAGCTTTACAATGCCGCTGCCCCGGAACATCACGATCACGGTGATAATTGCGCCGATGGTCATGGCCGCGGCGGTGGTCAGGGCCAGAATGGGGCCGGTGACGCCGAAGATCAGATTCAGCACATAGTTCAGGGCGATGACCCCGAGGCTGATGACCAGGGGCACAAAGGAGCGGTTCATGGTGTAAAAGGCCTTGTTTAAGAGGTCGATGACGCTGAACCCTGCCATGCCCAGGGCGTACATCACGAAGACGCTGGTGGTGGTGGCGGTGGAATCGGCGGTAAAGTTACCGCTTTCAAAGAGCACCTTAATCATGGGCCCACCGAAGACCATCAGCAGAGCGCACACCGGGAAGACGATGACCAGGGTGCTGGAGGTGATGGACCAGACGTATTTCTTGTATTCGCCCTCGCCGGAGCGGGTGTACTGCTTGTTGAACTTGGGGAACATCACGGCGCTGATGCTGTAGATAAAGGTGGTGGTCAGGGGGGTGAAGATCTTGTCGGCGTAGTAGAACGCGCTGGTCATCCCCTGGCCCATGCCGGAGCAGCGGGCCGCGTCGATGAGATAGCAGAAGAGATACATGGAGCTGGTGATGATGGTCACTACGCTGGTTTTTAGGAAGATCTTGAGATACCCCTGCCGGAGATCCAGCACCGGGCGGTAGCGGTACCGCTCCTTTACGCAGTAGGGCAGGCACATGGCGAATTGCAGCAGCCAGGCCCCGCAGACCAGGATCACATAGGTGTGCAGGGAGGTGGTTTTCCCGAACAGTGCCAGATAGACGATCAGGAATACCGAGTAGGGGAGGCCCATGCTGCCCTGGAGGGCGAAGTGATCCAGGGACTGGAACACCGCCACCATGATATAGGCCACCACGATAATGGGGAGCGACAGGGCCATAATGCGGATGTAGGAGATCAGTTCCCCGCCCGAGGCTCCGTAGATGAACTGCGATACCGGCGGCAGGGTCAGGATTTCCCAGATCCCCAGCCCCAGGAGGCTTAAAAGCAGGGAGAAGGTGATGAGGTTGTTGGCGGTTTTCTGCCCCTGCTTTCGGTTCAGGGCCATGCCCTTGGTGATAATGGGCACCGCGGCGATGCACATGGCGTAGGCTGCCGTGGTGAAGAGATAGATGGTCTTGTTGTAGCTGTCATAGAAGGCGTCGGCGGTGCCGAAGACGTTGGCCTGTACCGACTCCCGGAGGATGCCGAAGACCTTTGCGATGATGGTCACCAGCATCACGCCGCCAATGGCGGAGGCAATGCCGCCGGAGCGCTTTTTTGCCTTTTGCGGGGGCTCAGCGGCGATCTCTCGAACCATCTGGTCGTTCTTGTCCAGCTTTTTGATGAGGGTCGCCACCTTTTGGGCGGTGGCGGCGGTGATCTCCTGCTGGTGCTGGAGGGTAGCCTCAAATTCCGGCTGGAATCTCTCCAGGGTGAAGTCCTCCACCGCGGAGATGGGTTTCATGGAGATGGAATCGAGAAATGCGTCGATCTTCGGGTCATAGGAAATGCCAAGGAAGGGGATGCCCATGACCGCGGCATAGATCAGGGAGTGGAGCCGAACGCCCACCAGCAGATCCAGATTGCCGATGATGGAGAGCATTTCGTCAGATAGATGCTTGTCCGTGACGCAGTAGACCTCTCCGGCCAGCTCAGAGGACAGCTGCTGGATGATCTTCGCGTCCTGCTCATAGTGGAAGGGGATCAGCACGGAATCCGCGTTGCATGTCTCCCGGAGCCAGCGCACCGAGCGCTCCACCTCCTGGATGAACCGGGCGGTGACGGCAGGATCGGAGCTGCTGTCCGGAGTGCGGATGGCCCAGCCCACCAGCATGCGGCCGTCTGCCTTCTTGCAGCCGATGGCACTGAGGATCTCCCGGCCCTTGGTGAGGTCCGCGGGCTCCAATCGGAGCACTGGATCCGCAGTGACGTGGATCCGATCCGGGGGAATGCCGATCTCCTGAAGAAATTCTGCCGAGCGCTGATCCCGGACGGCGATGCCGTCCACCCGCCGGAGGTATTTGGCGGTGAGGCGGCGGCTGAAGGAGCTGACGATGGGGCCGATGCCCTGGGAATAGATAAAGACCTTTTTGTGGAACAGCAGCGCCAGTCCGATGATAAAGAGATAGTAAAGGATGCTCCGCTTGGAGGTCACGTCCTGGAGCAGGCTGCCGCCGCCGGAGATCAGCATATCGCAGCGGCGCACCGCCCGGAGGATCCCGGGCAGGGACATCCGGGGCACTGCGTGGACGCCGTATTTCTCCTGGGTGTCCTGGGGATCGTGGGATAAAATAGTGATATCTGCATCCAGGATGCTGCCCTGGATGCTGTCCACCACGGTGCGGAGCACCGCTTCGTCGCCGATGTTGTTGAAGCCGTAATAGCCGGAGATCAAAATGTTATACATGCGCGTTCCTCTTGTGCCGGAGCACTGCCCGATAGATGGCCTCGGCTGCCAGCAGGGCGATCATGCCGATTACCAGGCCCAGGCCCAGACCGGTGAGGATCCGGATCACGCTGAGCATAAAGGGGGTGCGGATATGCAGGAAGGTGTTGACCACGCTGGTGAGGCCAATGACGGCGCCCGCGCCGAAAATCAGAGGCAATACCGGAATTCTCCGGCGGAAGCTCCAGATCATCAGCAGCATGCAGGGATAGCCGATCAGGAATTCCTTGGTTCGGGGCCGAGCGATCATCGTGTTTTCCAGAATGTTACGGAGCTCCACCTCCAGGGTGGAGACCTGCGCGGTGGAGGAGGTGTGGCCGGTACGGGCGATATAGTAGGCACCGAGGCCGCCCATGACCGCCAGAACCAGTACGGTGATGATGCCGTAAAATACGCCGCGGATCTTCACAGGCTTGTCCAGCAGGGTGCCCCAGGCTTCCTTTCGGGCCTCCTTCCTGCGGGCATGATCCTCCGGCGCAATGGCCAGGAGGCCCTTGCACAGCCGCTCCTCCCACAGGAAGACCTGCAAATAGCTGATGAAGAACGCCGCCAGGGGCACCAGCTGCATGATTTTTACGCCCCGATACAGGTTCATCTCCAGAATATATGCCGACTCTGACAGGGGCGCGGAGGCAAACAGGGAGCCGCAGAAGGATACGGCGGTCATAATCAGGGTCAGCGCCAGGGACTGCGCCAGCAGCAGTCCCAGCGAGATCGTGCCGTCACGTTTCTCCCAGCTCAGCTGGATATAACGGTTCACGCCTACCGCTGCCAGGCAGGGCATGGCGATGCCGCCGCCGATGCTGAGGAGCAGCTTGGAGGTGTTGGGCATCACATACATGGCCCCGGCCACGCCTACGCAGCCGATGACCAGCAGGAGATACTTCACCTTGCCGCCCAGGGTGATAAACAGCCCCAGAAGCAAAATGGCGGCGGAGATGGCGCCAACGCCCACCAGGAACCGGAGAACGATGCTGGGAGCGTATTTTTCCGCAGGGGTCAGAGTCTCATAGGTATAGCCGCGGGCGTCCATGCGGCTGAAGAAATCCCCCAGCAGCTGGACATAGTCCTCTTTGTCGGTGATATACTCCGTGGAGTCCTCGCCGTCCAGGATCATTTTCAGATAAATGAGGCGGCAGTTGCGCTCGTAGGCCGCCCGGTAGAGGCAGTTGGTGATCTCCTCCGGGCCGTCGTAGTTGTATTTGGCATAGCTGCCCTGGACATAGGGCCACATGCTGAAGGTCCGAACGGCCTTGTAGTCCAGCCGCTCGATGAGCTTGTTGAAGCCGGGCCAGGTCAGGTTGGTGCTCTGCTTGGAGTTCTCAATGAGGCCTGCGGCGATGTTGTGCTCGCTCAAGTACTGGGCCAGATATTCCGTGCCCTGCTCCTCGTCGTCGTAGCCCAGCATGCTGTCGCCGCTGGGGAGATAGTAGGGGCTGTTTAGATCCGAATACTCCTGGAGCACGGCCTTGGCGAACTTGGCGCCATTGATGGTGTCCACGGTGGTGGTGCGGGGGATGATGGTATAGCCGTAGCTGCTGATCTTTTCCACCGTCTCCGGCCAGAGGCCCAGGTTCAGATCTGCCCAGGTGAGGCCGGTGATGTCGTACTCGTTGCCATAGATCCACAGGTAGCAGTCCCCGGAGCCGCTGTCTACCACGTCGAAGCTGACGTTTTCGGCACGGGTCTCGAAGGCATCCAGCACCCACTGGAATTTTTCGCGGTCACTGGAGATCACCAGCAGGTCTGAGGAGTGCTCAGAGCTGTCCACCAGCTTCACCACCTCGTCGGGGTAGAGCTGCTGCCAGCCGTAGCTCGACTTTACCTCTTTGGCGGTCTCCATATAGAAATCGCCGTCGGCCTCCTCGGAGAGGCTGCGGATGCTGGACTCAAACAGGGCGATCTTGTTAATGCCCAATTCCTTGAAGGTTTTCAGCCAGTAGTCCATGTCCTGATCGGAGCTGTCGGCCATCTCACGGAGGCTGGTATAGTCCATGACGATGTCATAGCTTTTGTTCTGCTGTTCAATGGAGGCCCGGCCGGCCACCATGATGGCCGCGGAGACTACGCCCACCAGTACCAGAAGCAGCAGGATTATGTTGGATCGAACCCATTTTTTCATGGAAACACCTCGATAGTATAGTCTGGGATAGAAAGTTTACATTTCATTGTATCAAATCAGCGGCCTGTTTTCAATGCCCGAGGGCCCCGGAATCAAAATACCGGAGCAGAGATCCACTCCGCTCCGGCATATTTTACACATTATTTACCCACGCAGAACCGGGAGAAGATATCCGAGGTGATATCCTCCCGCATGGCCCGGCCTGTAACCTCGCCGATGGCCTCCAGGGCCTCCTCCACATCGAGCAGCACCGCGTCCGGTGTCTCTCCCAGCGCCATGGACTGCCGTGCCAGCGTGAGAGAATCCTTGGCCCGGGTGATGGCGGCGCTGTGACGGGTATTGGTGATGAGGCTGCCGTCACAGGGCACGTCGGAGGCAAACAGCTTTTCCACTGCCGGGGCCAGCGCCTCGATGCCCTGGCCGGTTTTTGCACTGAGGGGGATTATCTGGTCAAAATCCAGCTCCTCCGGGGAGAGCACCTGGGGCAGATCGCTTTTGCCCAGAATGACGATCACATGCCGAGCTTTCCGGGCGGCCTCCATGGCTCGCAGGTCTTCGGGGGTCAGGCACTGGGAGCCATCCAGCACCAGCATCGCCAGATCTGCCGATTCCGCGGCCTCCAGGGAGCGGGTCACGCCGATCTGCTCCACCAGATCCCCGGCCTCCCGGATTCCGGCGGTGTCCACCAATCGGAGCACCAGGCTGCCCAAGCGGATCTTTTCCTCCACGGTGTCCCGGGTGGTGCCGGGGATGTCCGTGACGATGACCCGCTCATAGCCCGCCAGAGCATTGAGCAGGCTGGACTTTCCGGCATTGGGACGGCCCAGAATCACGGCCTTGACACCGTTTTTCACCACCTGACCCCGCTGGCAGGTGGCAAGGAGCGCCTCCAGGGCTCCGATTTGCGTGTCCAGCAGTTGGGCGTAGCCTTTCAGGGAAAAGTCGTCGATGTCCTCGTCGGGGTAGTCCAGCACCGCATGGAAATGGCTCATGACGGAGATCAGAGCCTCGTAGACGGGATCCAGCTTCCGCAGCAGTGCACCGCCCACCTGACCGGCGGCGTTGGCGGCTGCATCGGCGGTCTCCGCTTCAATGAGGTCAATGACGGCCTCGGCGGCGGTGAGGTCCATCTGGCCGTTTAGAAAGGCGCGCTTCGTGAATTCCCCAGGCCCGGCCTGCCGTGCTCCGTGCTGAAACAGGGCGGAAAGGGCCTCGGTGAGCACGGCGGGAGAGCCATGGCACTGGAGCTCCACGGTGTCCTCACCGGTGTAGCTGTGGGGGCCGGGGGTATAGACGGCCAGGATCCGGTCTATGATCCGGCCCTGCCGGTCGTGAAGATCATAGAGGCAGAGCTTCCGGGGTGCGGAAGCGGACAGGGGGACGCCGTGCACTGGGGTCAGGATCGCCTCCGCCGTCTGGGCGCAGCCGTCGCCGGACAGGCGGATCACGCCGATGCCCGCGGGGGCCAGGGCGGTGGAAATGGCGGCAATGATATCGGACATGGGTTACGCCTCCTTGGCCTTGCTGACCACGCCCTTATCCTTCCACTTGCCGGTGAGGTAGCGGATAAATACAATGGCGGTGCCGCAGGCCCAGCCGATGGGGATGGAATAGAAGATGCTCCGGTAGCCGATGGCCGGGAAGGTGGCCATGATATTCGCTACGATGACCCGGACAATGAGGCTGGTCATGGAGCCGGCGGTGGGATAGGCCACGTCGCCGGAGCCCTGGAGTACGCCGTTGGTGATATACATGACGCAGAAGATCAGGAAGAACCAGGCCAGGGTCTGGAGATACTCCACGCCGATGGCCGTGGCGGCCTCGTTCATATGGAACAGGCCGATGGCAAAGGGGCCCGCGAACACCAGCAGCAGGATAATGCCCGCGCAGGTGATGAGCGCCATGACCATGGTCTGGTGATAGCCACGCTTGATGCGGTCCAGCTGTCCCGCACCCATGTTCTGGCCGGTGAAGTTGGAAAGGCCCATGTAGAACATCATAATAGGCACCATGGCGAAGCTTTCCAGCTTCATGGCGGCGGTGATGGCGGAGATGGTATCCACGCCGAAGGAGTTGATGAGCCGCTGCATCAGCACCATGCCCAGGCCCACGGAGCACTGCTGGATAGAGGTGGGAACGCCCAGCCGAAGGCTCATGGAGAACATCTCCTTGTGGAACCGGAACTGCCCCTTCTGGAAACGGGCCAGCTCCACTTTCCGGAACAGGTAGATGCCCGCGGTGATGGCGGAGACTGCCTGAGCGATGACCGTGGCCCAGGCCACGCCAGCCACTTGCCAGAACTGCACGAAGATCAGATCCAGCACGATATTGACCACCGTGGCGATCAGCAGAAAATACATGGTGGAGCGGCTGTCGCCGATGGAGCGGAGAATGGCCGCAAAGGTATTATAGGCAAACTGGAACACCAGGCCGATGCAGTAGATCCGCAGATACAGGAGGGCGTCATCCAGAATGGAGGCGTCCGCCTGGAGCAGACCTGCCAGCAGGGGACGGCTGGTGAGGATGCCCAGAATGGTGATGAGAATGCCCGCCCCCAGCAGGGTGAAGCAGGCGGTGGACAGATTCTTCCGGAAGGTATCCGGATTTTTTGCCCCGAAGAACTGAGAGGCCATAACGCCCACGCCGTTGGTGAGGCCGGTGGCCAGGGCCAGCAGCAGAAAGGTGATGGGGAAGCTGGTTCCCACCGAGGCCAGGGCGGTCTGACCGGCAAAGTTGCCGACGATCAGGCTGTCCGCCAGAGAGTAAATCTGCTGGAGCAGATTGCCCCCGATCAGGGGCAGGGTAAAGGACAGGATCAGCTTCCATTCTGTCCCCTTTGTCATGTCTTTTGCCATGTAGGTTCCTCCGTGAAATCGCATATTACTTCAATTTATATTATACCGCATCATGCGGCGGTTTCCAATACCGACTTGTCTTTGCGTGATAACCAGAGGTTATAAAAAGCGCCCGAACCCAATGGGCCCGGGCGCATGCGCGATAAAATTACTTGATGATCCGCAGCCGGAGCACGCCTTCCAGGCTCCGCACATGGTCAAGGGTCTCCTCGGAGATCTCCTGACCCAGGTCGATGAGGGTGTAGGCGTAATCGCCCCGGGACTTGTTGGTCATGTTCTCGATGTTAGCGCCCTCGGCGGACAGCAGGGTGGAGATGTTGGAGATCATCTTGGGGATGTTCCGGTGGATGATGCCCAGCCGGGCCGCACCGGTCCGGGGCATTTCCACATTGGGCATGTTCACGGAGTTGCGGATATTGCCGGTGTTCAGGTACTCCCGGAGCTCCTGGGCGGCCATGATGGCGCAGTTTTCCTCGCTCTCCGGGGTGGAAGCGCCCAGATGGGGGATGGTGACCACACCGGGCTTGCCCACCAGCTTGCCGTTGGGGAAGTCGGTGACATACCGGGCCACCTTGCCGCTTTCCAGGGCGGCGAGAATATCATCGTCGTCTACCAGACCGCCCCGGGCCAGATTGATGATCCTTACGCCGTAGCGCATGGAGGAGATGGAGGCCTCGTTGATCATGCCCTTGGTGGAGGGCAGCAGGGGGGAGTGGACGGTGATGTAATCGCTCATCTCATAGATGGTTTTGAGATCCACTACCTTCACGGAGGAATCCAGCACCAGAGCGTTCTGCACGGACAGATAGGGGTCGTAGCCGTAGACGTTCATGCCCAGCTTCACTGCGGCATTGGCCACCTTCACGCCCACCGCGCCCAGGCCGATGACGCCCAGGTTCTTGCCCAGAATTTCGGGGCCTACGAACTTGCTCTTGCCCTTCTCCACCAGCTTTTCCACGTCGCCGTCGGCCTCGGTGAGCCCGGAGACCCACTCAATGCCGCCCACCACGTTCCGGGAGGCAAGCATCAGGGCGCAAATCACCAGCTCCTTAACGGCGTTGGCGTTGGCGCCGGGAGTATTGAACACCACGATGCCGGCCTCGGCGCATTTATCCAGCGGGATGTTGTTGGTGCCGGCGCCGGCTCGGGCAATGGCCCGGAGGTTGGAGCCCAGCTCCATCTCGTGCATATCCGCGGAGCGGACCAGGATGCCATCGGGGTTCTCGCAGGTATCGGTGACGGTGAACTCCTTCTCGTCCAGCTGATTTAGGCCCAGAGGGCTGATTTTATTTAAGGTTTGAATGGTATACATAATTATTTATCCCCTTATTAGCCGTTTTCCTTGTCGAACTTCTTGATGAAATCGCAGAGTTTTTCCACGCCTTCTACGGGCATGGCGTTGTAGATGGAGGCACGCATGCCGCCCACCTTCCGGTGGCCCTTCAGGTTGGAGAAGCCAGCCTCAATGGACTCTGCCACGAATTTGGCGTCCAGATCGGCATTGCCGGTGCGGAAGGTCACGTTCATATCGGAGCGGGAGCCGGGCTTTGCGGCGGCGGTGAACAGCTTGGAGCTGTCGATGACGTCGTAGAGCATCTGGGCCTTGCCGTGCTTGATCTTCTCCATGCCGGGGATGCCGCCCTGCTCGTCCAGCCAGTCCAGCACCAGGCCCAGCATGTAGATGCACCAGCAGGGGGGGGTGTTGTACATGGAGTCCTTCTCGATCATAGTCTGATAGTTCATCATCAGCGGAGTGAAGGGTAGCTCATGGCCGGCCAGCTCCTCCTTGATGATGACCACGGTGAGGCCAGCGGGAGCCATATTCTTCTGCGCGCCCGCAAAGATAATACCGTACTTGCTCACGTCCACCTGACGGGAGAGAATGTCAGAGGACATATCGCAGACCAGGGGCACGGAGCCGGTCTCGGGGACATATTGCCACTCGGTGCCGTAGATGGTATTGTTGGCGCAGTAGTAGAAATAGGATGCGTCGGGGGTCAGCTGAAGCTGCTCCTGGGTGGGGATATAGGTAAAGTCCTGATCCTCAGAGGAGGCGGCAACATGGATGTCGCCGTACTTTTTGGCCTCCTTATAGGCGATATTCGCAAAGTTGCCGGTGACGGCGTAATCCGCCTTGCCGGTCTTCCCAATGAGGTTCAGGGGAACCATGGAGAACTGGGAGGAAGCGCCGCCCTGGAGGAACAGGATCTTATATCCCTCGGGAACATTCATCAGGCGGCGGAACTTTGCCTGGGTATCGTCGAAGATCTTCTGAAAAGCCTTAGAACGGTGACTCATTTCCATGACTGACATGCCGCTGCCGCCGTAGTTCATCATTTCCCGTGAGGCGCGCTCCAATGCGGAAAGGGGGAGCATGCTGGGGCCTGCAGAAAAGTTGTAGATACGATCGTAAGCTGCCATAGATTTGGTCACTCCTAATAAATATATTTGCCGCCGGGACGGGCCAGCCGCTCTGGCGTGCTAATCTTTATTATAGTAAAGAAGCAGCGCTTTGTCAATGTAATGTGGCTAGAGGAATTACCCAAAGATATGGTTGAAACCCGGGATAATTTAGTGATATAATGAAAAGCGTAAATCGTTTGATTTTTCAAGGATATTTGAGGGATTTTTTGAGAGGCTGCCGGGAGGGCGGCCTCCAGGGGGGAACATACACTATGCTGATTTCATGTCTGCGGGACCTGCTGGAAGCCCAGGTGCTTTGCGGTGAGGACCGGCTGGACGAGGACGTTGCCACCGTCTTTGCCAGCGATATGATGAGCGATGTGCTGGCATGTCCGGATGAGATCCAGGGCGTGCTGACGGGACTTGTCAACAGCCAGGTGATCCGCACGGCGGATATGATGGACATTGGCCTTATCATCTTTGTACGGGGGAAATGTCCACCCACGGATGTGGTGGAGATGGCCCGGCAGCGGGATATGGTGGTCATGGTCACAGCCTGTCGGATGTTCAGCGCCTGCGGGCGGCTGTACGAGGCAGGGCTGGGAGAGCGTTAAGGAGGATTCCTATGGAAACGGTAAAACTGAGCTATAACATCGACGGTGATAATTTCAACGCCGCGGGCGATGCCTCGACCGCGGTGAAGCGGGTGCTGAAAAAGCTGCGGCTTCCGCCCCAGGTGGTACGCCGCGCGGTGGTCTGCATGTATGAGGGCGAGATCAATATGGTCATCCACGCGGAGGGCGGCGTGGCGGAGCTGGAGGTCGATGAGGAGAAGATTGTCATCGTGCTGAAGGACAAGGGACCCGGCATCCCCGACATCGACAAGGCCATGGAGGAGGGCTGGTCCACCGCCTCTCCCACGGTACGGGCCAAGGGGTTCGGCGCTGGTATGGGTCTTCCGAACATGAAGCGCAATGCGGATGAAATGAACATCGAGACCACCATCGGGGTCGGCACCACCGTCACCATGGTGATCTATATCGGCGGTGGAGACCAGTGATCCATTCCGTCGAGCTCAATGAGGAGCGGTGCGTGGGGTGTACGGCCTGCGCCAAGGTCTGCCCCACGGAGGCTATCCGGATCGTCCGCAGCAAGGCGGTGATCTATGACCAGCGCTGCATCGACTGCGGCCGCTGCGTCAGCGTGTGCCCCCATCACGCCTATACGGTGCATTCCGACAGCTTCGACAAGCTGAAGGAGTACAAATACAATATCGCCATCCCCGACACGGCGCTCTATGGCCAGTTTAAGAACCTCTATGACATCAATCTGGTGCATGAGGGGCTCCTTATGCTGGGGTTTCAGGACGTGTACCCCAGCGCCATCGGGGCGGAGCTGCTCTCGGATTACTACCAGAAGCACCAGGAGGAGTTTCTGTCTGAGGAGCTGCCCCGGATCAACTCTGAGTGCCCTGCCACGGTGCGGCTCATCGCCATGGAGTTCCAGGAGCTGATCCCCAACGTGGTGGAAAAGCTGTGCAGCTTTGAGGTCACGGCCATTTTGGCCCGGAAGGAAGCGGCGGAGAAGACGGGGCTGAAGCCTGAGGAGATCGGCATCTGCCTGATCTCGCCCTGCCCCGCCAAGAATACCCGGGCCTATCGGCCCTTGGGTCTGGAGAAGCCGGTGGTGGACTATGTGCTGCCGGTCAGCGACGTGTATCTCCGGCTGCTGACGCCTATGAAATCCGTGGAGGAGCCCAGAGATCTTCTGCGCTGCGGCAGGCTGGGGCTCAGCTGGGGCCGTACTGGAGGCCAGAGCGGACTGTTTCTGGATCGGGACGCCCTGGCAGTGGACGGTACCAAGAGCGTCCGGGATATTCTAAGCGAGCTGGAGGACGGCAAGGTCAGCGAGGCAGAATATGTGGAGCTGGGCCTGTGTACTCAGAGCTGCTTCGGCGGCTGCATGACCGTGGAGAATCCCTATACCGCCAAGCTCCGGATGCGGGGCATCACAACGCCACTGCCGGATCGGCGGCTGGAGATCCCGGAATGGCTGGAGCAGCGGCTGGACTGGGATTTCGAGCTGGAGGAGATCGATACAGAGATCGCCGACACCATCGCCCAGGCTCTGCAGATCGAGGCGGCGGCGGAGCGGCTGCTCAAGACCCTGCCGAAATTCGACTGCGGCAACTGCGGCGCGCCCACCTGCCGGGCCTTCTCTCGGGATGTGGCCGAGGGCTTTGCCGACGAGGGCGACTGTATTTTCAACATCATCAAGGCCATGCGGGAGGGCAAGACCTATGAGGACGAGTCCGATGAATTCGTTCCGCCACCTTTCCGGCGGCCGCTGAAATAGAAAGGAGCATTCCGATGACGGTAAAGGAACTGATTGGGGCCATGGAGCTCACGGCCTTTTATGTGGAGGAAGAGGAGCGGGAGATCGACGGAGTCTACTGCGGCGATCTTCTCAGCTGGGTCATGGGCAAATGCCCGGCGGACGCGGCCTGGATCACCATTATGTCCAACCAGAACGTGGCGGCGGTGGCGGTGCTCTGCGACACGGCCTGCGTGATCCTGTCGGAAAATGTCCAGCCGGACGCGGAGCTCCTGGACCGGGCGGAAAAGCAGGGAGTCACCTTGCTGGGCAGCACGATGGATGAATATCAGCTCTGCTGGCGCATGAAAGCGCTGCTGGGATGAAGGTCTACTACGATCTGCACATGCACTCCTGCCTGTCTCCCTGCGGGGCGGACGACATGACCCCCTATAACCTGGTGAACATGGCGGCCCTGGCGGGATTGCAGGTCATCGCCCTGTCCGACCACAATACCACCCGGAATGTTCCCGTGGCGGTAAAGGCGGGGCTGGAAGCCGGGGTGCTGGTGGTGCCGGCCATGGAGCTCACCACCAAGGAGGATATTCATGTATTGTGCCTGCTGCCCTCGGTGGAGGCGGCGGAGGAATTCCGGCAGTATGTCTATCCAAGGCTTCCCCAGAGGAAGAACCGGCCCAAGGCCTTCGGCCATCAATATGTGATGAACGAGCGGGACGAGATCCTGGAGGAGGAGACGCAGCTTTTGTCCTTCGGCTCCTCCATCGGCATCTATGAGACCAAGGTACTGCTGGAGCAGTTCGGGGGCCTGGCCATCCCGGCCCATATTGACCGGGCCAGCTATTCCCTGATCGGGGTCATGGGTCTGGTGGATCCGGCCATGGGCTTTACGGTCTACGAGACCACTGTGGGCTGTGACCGGAAAGAACTGATGGAGAAATACCGGTTTGCCGGGGGATTCTTGTCCAATTCCGACGCCCACGACCTCATTGCCATCCCTGACGCCAGCCGGACTCTGGAGATCCCGGAGCTGACGGCCCAAGGCGTTATCGAGGGAGTGCGGGCGCTGGGAGAAAAGCGCCTGAGTGTATAACATTCAAAAGAAGTGTGAGAGAAGAAAGGAAAAACTATGTCCATTTTCAAACGGTTTGTATCCTATTACAAGCCCTATCGGAAGCTGTTCTACATGGACTGCTTCTGTGCCATCTGGCTTTGCGTTATCGACCTGAGCTTCCCGCAGATCCTTCGGTGGCTGCCGGAGGGGCTGTTTTCCGGCAGCGCCGCATCCATTATGGCGGCACTGAAATGGCTGCTTCCGGCCCTGCTTATTTGGTATATCCTCCGGGCCCTGTGCCAGTTCTATGTGACCTCCTACGGCCATATCATGGGCACGCGCATGGAGACAGATATGCGCCAGGACCTCTTTGACAAGTATATGACCCTGTCCTATTCCTACTATGACCGGAACAACACCGGCGAGATGATGTCCCGGCTGGTCAGCGACTTGTTCGATATCTCGGAGCTGGCCCACCACGGCCCGGAGAATCTTTTGATGTGCTCCATCAAGATCCTGGGCAGCCTGGTTCTGCTGCTGTGGATCAATGTTCCCATGACACTGCTGCTGCTGGTGGTCACGGCGATCCTGGTGGTGTTTACGGTGATCCGCCAGGTGAAGATGCAGAAGATCTTCACAGAGAACCGGGAGCGCATCGCCGATGTGAACGCCGGGGTGCAGAACTCTCTGGCGGGTATCCGGGTGGTGAAGACCTTTGCGGTGGAGCAGGGGGAGATGGACAGCTTCCACGAGTCCAACGGCCGCTACCGGAAGTCCAAGGAGAAGAGCTACATGGCCATGGGTATCTTCCATGGAGGCAGCAACCTGCTCCAGGGCATGCTCTATGTGGTGACCCTGGTATCCGGCGGCTTCTTTATCGCCAAGGGGCGGCTCAGCTATATGGATCTTTCCATCTACGCCCTGTATATCGGCATTTTCATCACCCCCATCGGCCAGCTCATGGACTTTACGGAGCTGCTGCAAAAGGGCTATGCGGGCTTCAAGCGCTTTGCCCAGATCATGGAGACGGAGCCCGAGATCCAGGAGAAGCCCAATGCGGTGGAGCTCCGGAATGTGAAGGGCGATATCGCCTTTCGGGATGTGTCCTTCTCCTATGACGAGAAGGAGCAGGTGCTGGAGCACCTGAATATTGAGATACCCGCGGGCAAGACCTGCGCCCTGGTGGGCCCCTCCGGCGGCGGCAAGACCACCATCTGCTCTCTGCTGCCCAGATTTTATGACGTTGCCGGAGGCTGCGTCCAGGTGGATGGCCGCGACGTAAGAGACCTAAGGGTGAAAAGCCTCCGGGAGGCCATCGGCATTGTCCAGCAGGACGTGTATATCTTCGCGGGCTCCATTCGGGAGAATATCGCCTACGGCAAGAAGAACGCCACCCAGCAGGAGATCGAGGAGGCGGCGAAAAACGCCAACATCCACGACTTTATCCTGAGCCTGGAGGACGGCTACGACACCTATGTGGGGGAGCGGGGCACCCGGCTCTCCGG
Source organism: uncultured Oscillospiraceae bacterium (assembly GCA_934546685.1). Lineage (GTDB taxonomy): Bacteria > Bacillota > Clostridia > Oscillospirales > Oscillospiraceae > HGM13006. The sequence continues at coordinate 17,939 of CAKTEB010000019.1, read as the reverse complement.
CGGCCAGAAGCAACGCATTGCCATTGCCCGGGTATTCCTGAAAAACCCGCCGATCCTGATCCTGGACGAGGCTACCTCGGCCCTGGACAACGAATCGGAGAAGCATATCCAGGAGGCCCTGGATCGGCTCAGCGTGGGCCGCACTACCATCGTCATCGCTCACCGGCTCTCCACCATCCGTTCGGCGGAGAAGATCATCGTCATCGACGAGGGCCATGTGAAGGAGCAGGGCAGTCACCACCAGCTCATGGAGCTGGGCGGCATCTACGCCCGATACTTCAATATGCAGTTCGAGGGACTGGATATCCAGATCGACGAATAAAAAAGACCCTGTGCAGACCGAAATGGTTTGCACAGGGAAATTTTTTGCTTACAGCACCTTAGACAGGAAGGACTGCGTCCGGGGATTCTGGGGATTGCCGAAGACCTCCTCGGGGGTGCCGGATTCCTGGACGATACCGCCGTCCATAAACAGCACCCGGTTGGCCACCTCCCGGGCAAAGCCCATCTCGTGGGTGACCACCACCATGGTCATGCCTTCCTGGGCCAACTGCTTCATGACCTCCAGTACCTCGCCCACCATCTCGGGATCCAGAGCGGAGGTGGGCTCGTCAAAGAGCATGACCTCCGGATGCATGGCCAGGGCCCGGACAATGGCGATACGCTGCTTCTGGCCGCCGGAGAGCTGAGAGGGATAGGACTCCGCCTTGTCCTCCAGACCCACCCGCCGGAGCAGCTGTATGGCCTCCTCCTTGGCCTCGGCCTTGGTTTTCAGCTTCAGACGTACCGGAGCCAGGGTCATGTTGTCCAGGATCGTCAGATTGTTAAAGAGATTGAAGTGCTGGAACACCATGCCCATCTTCTGCCGCATGGTATTGATGTTGGTCTTGGGGTCCGTCATGGACACGCCGTCGAAGATGATGTCGCCGGAGGTGGGGGTCTCCAGCATATTCAGGCACCGGAGGAACGTGGACTTGCCGGAGCCGGAGGGGCCGATGACGACCACCTTTTCTCCCTTTCCAATGTGCTCGTTGATGCCGTTTAAGACGCTGAGAGAGCCGAAGCTCTTGTGCAGATCCTTGATCTCAATCACTGGCGCGCAGCCTCCTTTCCAGAAGTCCCATGAGCCCGGAGAGAATCATGACCATGGCTAAGTACATCACCGCAATACCCACATAGGGCATAAAGGCCTGGTAGGTCTTGCCCTGGATCAGCTGGGCGGCCTTGGTGAGATCCCGGAGGCCGATGACTGTGACAATGGAGGTGTCCTTGAGCAGGGTGATGAGCTCGTTGCCCAGGGCGGGAAGAATGTTCTTGATGGCCTGGGGGATCACTACGAACCGCATGGTGGTGGCGTAGGGCAGACCCAGGGAGCGGCCCGCCTCCATCTGGCCCTTGTCGATGGACATGATGCCGCCTCGGATGATCTCCGAGACGTAGGCGCCGGAGTTGATGCCAAAGGTCAGCATAGCTACGCCGATCTGATTTCGGGTGCTGGCGAAGATGACGAAGTACATGATCAGCAGCTGAACCATAATGGGGGTGCCGCGGATGACCGTGGTGTAGACCTGACAGATGGCATTGAGAATGCCCAGAATGGGATTCCTGCGGCCGGGGCGCTGCTGATCGTGGGTAGTACGGATCACAGCCACCAGCACACCCAGAATAATACCCAGGATCAGGGCCACTGCCGCCACCTGGAGCGTTACGCCGATGCCCTTTAGGTATAAGAGCCAGCGGTCACCCTCCAGAAAACTCTGGGAGAAGTCGTCCTTCAGGTTGGTGAAAAATTCCGCCATTGTGTTGCTCCTCTCTTTTATGGATGATAGAAAAATGGGGCGGATGCCCGCCCCATTTCCAAAGATACGTTGTTATTCCGCCTTGATGTACTTGTCCAGGATGGACTGTACAGTGCCATCATCGATGAGCTCCTTCAGGGCGTTGTTCACTGCATCCCGGAGAGCGGTGTTGTCCTTGCTGACGCCAATGGCATAGTCCTCGGTGACGTACTCGGTGTCCAGGATCTTCAGCTTGCCGGCATTCTGCGCAACGAACTCCTGAGCGGGCTGGCTGTCGATGACCACTGCGTCAACCTTGCCGCTGAGCAGAGCCTGAACAGCATTCGCACCGTTGGGGAAGGCGGTGACCATATCCTCGCCGTAATCATCGGAGCAGTAGATATAGCCGGTGGTGGATTCCTGGCAGCCGATCAACTTGCCCTGGAGGTCATCAATGGTGGTGATATCGGAATCCTCGGGAACGATGACTACCTGTACGCCGGTGGCGTAGGTGTCGGAGAAGTCAAGGTTCTGCTTCCGCTCGTCGGTGACGGTCATACCGGCCATGGCGATGTCGGACTTGCCGGTCTGAACGGAGGTGATGATGGAGCCGAAGTCCATATCATCGACCACCAGCTCCAGGCCCAGCTTCTCAGCGATCTTGCCTGCGATCTCCACGTCGATGCCCTCGAAGGAGCCGTCGTCGGCGACCATCTCATAGGGAGGGAAGGCCGCATTGGTGGCCATGTGGAGCTTGCCGTCCTCTACCACGGTGAAATCGCCGGTGGCAGTGGTCTCGGCAGCGGAGCCGGTCTCCTCAGCAACGGAAGCCTCAGCTGCGGGAGCGGCGGCCTCAGTCTCGGCAGCCTGGGTCTCCTGGGCAGGAGCGCTGTCCTTGGCGGAGGTGGCTGCTGCGGAGGAAGCGGCGCTGTCGCCGCAGCCTGCAAGCATGCTCAGACACAGGGCGCAGCCCAGTGCCATGGAAATAAACTTTTTCATGATGAAATCATCCCTTCAAATAATGGATGCGTTCCGCCGGACCGTTCCGACGGGCACATTCTATTTCATGATTCTCTATTATATCAGTTCGCTGAAGAAAATTCACGATTATTCATAATATTCATGAGAATATGCGGATTTTCCATGTTATCAACAAAAAGTATACGGAAAACACAGCGCCTGTATGGCAAAATTACCCCATGAGCAGGGTCAGCACCGCCTTCTGGGCGTGGAGTCGGTTTTCCGCTTCCTCGAAGATCACGTCCGCGTGGGCCTCGAAGACGGAATCGGTGATCTCCAGGCCCCGGCGGGCGGGGAGACAGTGGAGCACCAGACAGCCGGGCCGGGCTTTTTTCAGCAGCTCGTCATTGACCTGATAGCCCCCGGAGAACACATTGGTTCTGGTCTCCTGCTGGGCCTCCTGGCCCATGGAGGTCCACACGTCGGTATAGACGGCGGTGGCGCCCTGGACGGCCTCGGCGGGGTCCCGGAACAGCTGGAACCGGTCTCCGTAGCCCTTGGCGAAATCCAGGATCTCCTGGGGGGGCTCATAGCCCTGAGGGCAGGCCGCGGTGATCTTCATGCCCACCTTTAGGCCACCCACAATGAGGCTGGAGCAGACGTTGTTGCCGTCGCCCACGAAGCACAGGTGCTGCTCCTCCAGAATGGGATCCTTTTCCCGGAGGGTCATAAGATCGCCGAGGATCTGGCAGGGGTGGGAGAAGTCCGTCATGCCGTTGATGACGGGAACCGTGGCATATTTGGCCAGGGCCTCGATCTCCTCCTGCTTGTAGGTGCGGATCATGATGCCATTGCAGTAGCGGCTCAGGGTTCGGGCGGTGTCCTGGATGGGCTCGCCCCGTCCGATCTGGGTGTCCTGGGCCGTGAGGTACATGGCGTGGCCGCCCAGCTGGAACATGCCGGTTTCAAAGGAGGCCCGGGTCCGGGTGGAATTCTTGGCAAAGATCATGGCCAGGGTCTTGCCTGCCAGGCGGTTATGGGTAATGCCGTGGCGTACATCGTATTTCAGCTGATCTGCCAGATCAAGGATCTCAAAGATATCCTCGGTGGACAGATCCAGCAGCTTGAGCAGGTCCTTTTTCATGGTCATGCCCCCAGAACCTCGGCCATAATGGCAAGGCCACGATCCATCTCCTCCTGGGAGATCACCAGCGGCGGCAGCAGACGAATGGTACTGTGACCGGCGGTGAGGCACAGAAGACCCTTGTCCAGCATAGCGCTGACCTTGGCGCTGTAGCCCGCCTCATCAGCCAGGGATACGCCCAGCATCAGTCCCATGCCTCGAACCTCCTTGACCCCGGGCATGGCGGAGATCTTCTCCTTGAGATACGCGCCCTTTTTCTTTACATCAGAGAGCAGCTTGTCGTCCAACTGTTCCAGCACGCTGAGGCCGCCGGCGCAGCAGACAGGGTTGCCGCCGAAGGTTGTGGCGTGGGTGCCGGGGGTCAGGACGTTCTCGGTTTTGGCACCGGCCATGATGCCGGCCAGAGGCAGACCGCCGCCGATGCCCTTGGCAAAGGACACCACGTCCGGCAGGATGCCGTATTCCTGGAAGCAGAAAAGACTGCCAGTCCGGCCAATACCGGTCTGAACCTCGTCCACAGCCAGCAGCCAGTCCTTCTCCTGGCACAGAGCTTGGAGGGCATTTACATAGTCCTGCTCCAGGGGCAGCACGCCGCCCTCGCCCTGAATGAGCTCCACCATCACGGCGCAGACGGTGCCGTCGTCCAGGGCCTTCACAGCCTCCAGATCATTGGGCGCGGCATACTGGAACCCCTCGGTGAAGGGGAAGAAATACTGGTGGAACACATCCTGACCTGTGGCGGTGAGGGTGGTGATGGTACGGCCATGGAAGGAGTCCTTCAGGGTGATGATGGTGCTCCGGCCAGCGCCGTATTTGTCGTAGGAATACTTCCGGCAGAGCTTGATCATGCCCTCGTTGGCCTCGCCGCCGCCGTTGGCAAAGAAGGTGCGCTTCATGCCGGTGCGGGAGGTCAGCTGATGAGCCAGCTCGATGTAGGGCTCGGTATAGTAGAGGTTGGAGGCGTGGGCCAGCTTTGCGGCTTGGGCGGTGATGGCGGCGATCCATTTTTCATTGCCGTAGCCCAGGCAGTTGACGCCGATGCCGGAGGCAAAATCGATATATTCCTTGCCCTCGGGGGAATAGAGGGTGGCGCCGTGACCGTGATCCAGGGCTACCGGGAACCGGCCGTAGGTCTGCATAACGCACTGGGCGTCCAAATTCATCAGTTCATTGCTTGTCATGGGATATCGTCCTTTCTGTGGGAGATCAGTAGATCATGGTGCCGACGCCAGCGTCGGTGAGCAGCTCAATGAGCACGGAGTGCTCGATGCGCCCGTCGAGAATATGGGCGCGGCTGACGCCTCGTCGAACAGCCTCCACACAGCACTGGATCTTGGGGATCATGCCGCCCTTGATGACCCCTTCCTTCACCAGCACCGGCACCTCGGATACCCGGCACTTGGAGATCAGGGTCTCGGGATCGTTGACATCCCGCAGCAGGCCCAGCACGTCGGTAAGGATCACCAGCTTCTCGGCGCCCAGACCGGCGGCCACCTGGGCGGCGGCAGTGTCGGCGTTGATGTTATAGCATTTTGCGCCGTCGGCTCCGGCGGCTACAGAGGAGATGACGGGAATGTACCCGGCGTTCAGTACGTCCAGAATGGGCTGGCAGTTGACATTTGTGATGTCGCCCACAAAGCCGTAGTCAAAGCCGTCGCCGGTCTTCTTCACGGCCTCCAGCATCCGGCCATCCATGCCGCACAGGCCCATGGCCCTGCCGCCATAGGCGTCGATCAGGGATACCAGATCCTTGCTGACCTTGCCGCAGAGGATCTGCTGGACAATGTCCATGGTCTCCTCATCGGTGTAACGGAGGCCGTTGACAAAGACCCCCTCCTTGCCGATCTTCTTCAGCATAGAGGAGATCTCCGGCCCGCCGCCGTGAACCACCACCACCTGGATGCCCACCTGGTGCAGCAGCACGATGTCGGAGAGCACGGCCCGGCGGAGGTTTTCACTGATCATGGCGTTGCCGCCGTATTTCACCACGACGATCTTGCCGGAATACTGCTGGATATAGGGAAGGGCCTCGTTTAATACCTTGGCCCGATCCATAATACTAAGACTCATCGGAATATACCTTCTTCAAGGGACGATCAGGTACGGTAGTCCCCGTTGATTTTTACATAATCGTAGGTGAGATCACAGCCCCAGGCGGTGACGGCGTGCTCGCCCTCATTGACGTTGACCAGGATCTCCACCTCGGGCTGAGAGAGCACCTTCTTGGCCAGCTCCTCGTCGAAGCTGAGACCCTCACCGGCCTGGCACACCAGGATAGAACCGGCGGCGGAGGCAAAGGTCACGTCCACGCACTCGGGACGGAAGGGGGCCTTGGAATAGCCCATGGCGCAGAGCACCCGGCCCCAGTTGGCGTCGGCGCCGAACATGGCGGCCTTTACCAGGGAGGAACGGATTACCTCCATGGCCAGCTTTTCCGCGGCCTCGTCACTGCGGGAGCCGGATACGGTGCAGGAGACCAGCTTGGTGGCGCCCTCGCCGTCACCGGCGATCTTCTTGGCTAGCTCGGTGCACACATACTTGAGGGCACCGTAGAACACGTCGTAATCCTCGCTCTTCCAGTCGATCAGGGCGTTGTCCGCCGCGCCGGAGGCCAGAATGCAGCAGGTGTCATTGGTGGAGGTATCGCCGTCCACGGATACCCGGTTAAAGGTGACCTTGGTGACCTCATAGAGGGCGTCCTGAAGCACATCGGAGGAGATGGCGCAGTCGGTGGTCAGGAAGCAGAGCATGGTGCCCATGTTGGGGTGGATCATGCCGGAACCCTTGGCGATGCCGCCCAGGCGGACTTCCTTGCCGCCGATCTCGAAGGATACGGCGATCTCCTTCTTCTTGGTGTCGGTGGTCATAATTGCCGCGGCCGCGTCGCCGGAGCCGTCCCGGCTCAGAAGCGAGGCCAGGGTGGGGCAGGCGTCCTCGATGACGGAGACGTTCAGGGTCTGGCCAATGACGCCGGTGGAGCAGACGATGAAGTCCTCGGGCCGGAGACCGGTGGCGGAGGCGGCAGCCTCGCACATCTTTACGGCGTTCTCATGGCCCAGGGGAGCGCAGGCGTTGGCGTTGCCGGAGTTGGCGATAACGCCTCGGGCGGTGCCGTTTTCCAGATGCTCCATGGTCACATAGATGGGAGCGGCCTTGACCCGGTTCATGGTGTAGACGCCCGCGGCGGAAGCCTCGGTGTCGCAGAGAATCATGGCCAGATCGTTTTTGTCCGGGGAAGAGCCGGCCTTGACGCCAGCGTGAACGCCGGCTGCGCGAAAGCCCTTTGCGGCGGTAACGCCGCCAGAGATCAGTTTCATAGGGATACCTCCAGCATAATTTTATCAGTGAGAAGCAGCGGCCTTGCGCTGCAAAAACGTCTTTTTGAGATACCGTCCCAGGTAGATAAGACCCATGGAGCCCGCGGCGGCCAGAAGCAGCCGGGGGACGGAAAACAGAAACCACTGGGGCGTGGACAGCTCCGGCTGATGGCCGAAGAAGTGGATCCAGATGCGGTTATAGTAGGTGATGATGGTTCGGTGCAGAGCCAGAATGGGAATGGTGTTCTGCCCCAGCTCCGTGAGCACCCGGGAGATTTTCGTACCCTCCAGGAACCGGCACAGCCGAAGCATCACACAGGGGCCAATGACACCGCCTATAAAGTAAATGATGGGGCCCCAGTCCCCGTGGGGGCCGTAAGCGCTCATGAGCATGGAGGTGGACATGGCGTCATTCCAGATACCGATGCACACCACCAGGGCGGCGGCAAAAATATAGCATACGGGCTCCAGCCATTTTATCTTCCACTGGCGCTCTAAAAGATCCGCCTGACGAATGCCGTAACCGGCGGCCATGAGGGCAGCGGCCAGGAAACAGTTGTTGAAGTTCCAGGGCAGCCGCAGGGGCAGATGGTTCAGGGCGATGGTGAGAAGGAGACAGGGCACGATCATATATCGGAGCTTCCAGCCAAATTTCCGCCGCAGCAGAAGCAGCAGCAGAAACGCGCCGGAGGCCATGACCATGGCCGTCAGAAACCACAGGGGATAGTTGTAGGATGTAAAGAAGTGCAGAGAGGGGGTGGTGTCAGAGAACAGGATCACGCCCTCGGAATAAAACACGCCGAAGATGTGCTTGAGGATCTGCTTGACGGTCTCCCGTGTCTGAGGGATCACATAGGGAATCCAGTCGATGATGTACAGCACCATCAGGGCGGCATTGTATCCAAAGTAGGGCCGAAGCAGAGGCTTTGCGCGCTTTTTGAGCTGGGTGAGCCAGGGCTGATCCTTATCCTTCCACAGGAAGCCCGCCGTCAGGAAAAACAGCGGGATCAGCACCACATAGCCTACGGTACCCGTATAGGGCGCTCCGTCCGCGTGGACGGAGATGATCCAGAGCATAGCGATGCCCTTGGCGATGTCTAAATAGTCCTTCCGCTTCTTCTCGGTCATGATCCATACCCCTTCCTTTTAAGGGTATTTTATCACAGACCGTAATTCTCGTCTACACCCATCATAATGTTCAGGTTCTGCACCGCGGCGCCGGAAGCGCCCTTGCCCAGATTGTCAAACTGAGCGGCCACAATGGCCTGGCCTTCGTTGCCGCAGACATAGATGTTAAGGTCGTTGGTGCCTACCACGTTGTTGCTGCCCAGGCAGCCGCCCTTCAGCACACCCTCGCCCATAACGGGCATCACATGGATGTTCTTCTGGCCCGCGTAGAAATCCGCATAGGCCTCCTGAAGTGAGGCGAGACTATGGGCGCCAGGGAGCAGATCGAAATGCAGGGGCACTGTGACCAACATACCCTGGGGAAAATCGCAGACGATGGGGCAGAAGATGGGCTTCCGGCTCAGACCGCAGACCTGCATCATCTCGGGGATATGCTTGTGGCTGAGGCCCAGGCTGTAGTGCCGGGGAGAGTCGTATTCCGGGTCGCGCTCCGGGGACTCGTATTCGGCGATCATCTTTTTGCCGCCGCCGGTGTAGCCGGTGAGGCTGTGGACAGCCAGAGGATAGTCCGGGGGCAGAATACCCAGCTGCACCAGAGGATACACCAGAGAGATAAAGCCCGTGGCGTGGCAGCCGGGGTTGGCTACGAACTGGGCCGTCTCGATCTTCTGCCGATGGGCCTTGGATAGCTCCGGAAAGCCGTAGGCCCAGGCGGGATCCGTCCGGTGGGCGGTGGAGGCGTCGATGATCCGGGTGCCGGAATCCTCTACCATGGCCGCGGCCTCGATGGCGGCGGCGTCCGGCAGACACAGGAACACATAATCCGCTTCCTGAATGGCGCCCTTCCGGGCGGCGGGATCCTTTTTCATGGAGTCCGGCAGCTCGATGAGCTGAACGTCCTCCCGGAGGCTCATGCGGCCCTCGATCTGGAGGCCGGTGGTACCGGCCCGTCCGTCGATAAAGATTTTAGTCAAGCTTCTCGCTCCCTTCATAGGACGCGCCGGAGCCGGCGTGATCGGCCACGAACTGCTCGATATAAGCGATCTGCCGCAGAACCTCCTGCTCGGCGGGGCCGCCCATGACCTTTCGCTCGTTGACGCAGGTCTTCAGGGCCAGAGCGTCGTAGATATCGCCGTCGAAGAGGTTGGACACGGCCCGGAAATCCCGGAGGGTCAGGGTGTCCAGGGTGTCACCGGATTTCAGGCAGTTGTTTACCAGCCGGCCCACGATCATATACGCCTCCCGGAAGGGCATGCCCTTTCTGGTGAGATAGTCGGCGCAGTCGGTGGCGTTGATGAAGCCGCCGGAGGCAGCCTTCCGCATGTTCTTGGGCAGCACGGTCATGGTCTTCAGCATGGCGGCGAAGACGGGGATGCAGAGCTCTACGGTGTCGATGGCGTCGAATACGGGCTCCTTGTCCTCCTGCATGTCTTTGTTATAGGCCAGGGGCAGACCCTTCATGACGGTGAGCAGGGTAATGAGGCTGCCGTAGACCCGTCCGGTCTTGCCCCGAACCAGCTCGGCCACGTCGGGGTTCTTCTTCTGGGGCATAATGGAGGAGCCGGTGGAATAGGCGTCGTCCATCTCCACGAACTTGAACTCCCAGGAGCACCAGAGGATGATCTCCTCGGAGAACCGGCTCAGGTGCATCATGAGGATGGAGCAGGCGGACAAAAACTCGATGGCGAAATCCCGGTCAGAGACGGAGTCCATGGAGTTCTCCGTGGGCTTCTTAAAGCCCAGAGCATGGGCGGTGAATTCCCGGTCAATGGGATAGGAGGAGGTGGCCAGAGCACCGGCGCCCAGGGGGCATTCGTCCATGCGCTCCAGGCAGTCCTCCAGCCGGGTAATATCCCGGCGGATCATGTTGGCGTAGGCCATCATATAGTGGGCGAAGGTGGTGGGCTGGGCCCGCTGCATATGGGTGTAGCCGGGCATAACGGTCTCGGTGTTGACCTTGGCCTTCTCCACCAGAACCTTTTCAAGATCCAGCAGCATGCCGATGATCTTGGGGATCTCGGACTTCACATAGAGCCGAAAGTCCACGGCCACCTGATCGTTCCGGCTGCGGCCGGTGTGGAGCCGCTTGCCGTCGGGGCCGATGCGCTGGGTCAGCATGGCCTCGATGTTCATGTGGATGTCCTCATTCTCCATGGAGAACTCCACGTTGCCGTCCTCAATATCCTGGAGAATGGCCTGGAGGCCGTTTACGATGTCGTCGGCCTCCTCCTTGGTGATGATGCCCTGACGGCCCAGCATGGTGGCGTGGGCCAGGGAGCCCTGGATGTCCTGCTTGTACATCCGCTGGTCGAAAATGATAGAGGAGTTAAAGTCGTTTACCAGGGTATCCGTTTCCTTCTGAAACCGTCCTGCCCATAATTTCATAGTAGATCTCCTTTGATATAGAATGTGATGGAAAAACGTCCGGATGGACGTACCGGCAACGGCCCGGATGATGGGGACCGTTGCCGGAGAAAAATCGTTATTTCGGGGCGCTTACTTCAGCTTGCCCTGCTCCCGCAGCGCCTGAACCTTATCCGGCAGACCCCACAGGTTGATGAAGCCCTGGGAATCCATCTGATCGTAGTCGCTCTCGTTGAAGGTGGCCAGCTCCTCGGAATACAGGGTCTCGGGGGAGGTGACGCCGGCGTGGGTCACATTGCCCTTGTAGAGCTTGATCTTTACGGTGCCGGTGACATGCTCCTGGGTCTTGTCCACGAAGGCGCTCAGAGCCTCCCGGAGCGGGGTGAACCACTTGCCGTTATAAACCAGATCAGCGAAGTCCACAGCCAGCTTCTGCTTCTCGTGGAGGGTATCCTTGTCCAGGGTAATCATCTCTAGGACCTCGTGGGCATAGTAGAGGATGGTGCCGCCGGGAGTCTCATAGACGCCGCGGTCCTTCATGCCGACCAGCCGGTTCTCGACAATATCGAGAATGCCGATACCGTTCTCGCCGCCCAGCTTATTGAGCTTCCGGATGATGTCGCTGGCCTTCATCTTCTCGCCGTCGATGGCGACAGGGACACCCTTGACAAACTCTAGGGTCAGGTAGGTGGGCTTGTCGGGAGCGGCCACAGGGGAAACGCCCATTTCCAGGAAGCCCGGCTTGTCGATGGGGGCCTCGTTGGCGGGATCCTCCAGATCCAGACCCTCGTGGGACAGGTGCCACAGGTTCTTATCCTTGGAGTAGTTGGTCTCTCTGGAGATCTTCAGGGGCACGTTGTGGGCCTCGGCGTAGTCGATCTCCTCGTCACGACTCTTGATATCCCAGACACGCCAAGGGGCGATAATGGTCATTTCAGGGGCAAAGCGCTTAATGGCAAGCTCGAACCGAACCTGATCGTTGCCCTTGCCGGTGCAGCCGTGGCAGATGGCGTCGGCGCCCTCAGCCTTGGCGATCTCCACCAGCTTCTTGGCGATGATGGGCCGGGCGAAGGCAGTGCCCAGCAGATACTGCTCATACTTTGCACCGGCCTTCATGGAGGGGATGATGACATCGTCTACCATCTCGTCGGTGAGGTCCGCGATATAAAGCTTGGAGGCGCCGGTCTTGATGGCCTTTTCCTCCAGGCCGTCCAGCTCGCTCTCCTGGCCTACGTCGCCGGAAACGGCGATGATCTCGGGATTGTTGTAGTTCTCCTTCAGCCAGGGGATGATGATGGATGTATCCAGTCCGCCGGAATAGGCCAGGACTACTTTCTTGACTTCTTTGGCTGCCATAGTGATTGCCTCCTAAATATGTGTCATAGTTCGTTGGGCTATGTTTTCTTTGTGAAGATATGGTATCACAGGATCCCAGACTTTGCAACCTTCAAGTTGCATAAAAATTCACGAATGGCCTATTTTCTTTTGACAACATCCACAAAATATTCAACATATGCACGAATATACAGAAAAATGATGAATATATCAGGGGAGACTGCATAAAAGCTCATACAGAAGCTCCAGGTTTTCCGGGGAGTGCTCCACCTCCCGGCTGAAGATCACTGCGGCACTGAGCAGCCGCTGCTGGGGCGTATCCCCCTCCGCCGCTTGAGAGAGCGCGGCGATGGCGGCGGTGCTGTAGACTGCCAGCCGGAGCTTCTCTGCCACCAGGCCGCTCCATACGCCCCGGAGCAGGTAGCGGTAGAGAAAATAAAAAAGCAGTCTGCCGCAGCTATCCCGGAGTGCGGGAGCGTCTAAAATATCGTTGCTCCAGGCGGCCAGCGCTTTCGGCAGCAGCTCCTGGAGTTGGGGGCGGGTGAACTCCATCCCCTCCATGGCGGAAAGGAAGCCGGGAATATCCAGGGAAAGGGGCGGCGTCGGCTGGCTGAGCCAGAAATCGGAGAGCGCCGCCGGATCCTCGGGCAGGGCCATGCCGCTTTGCGCTGCATCCAGGCAGAAGGCCAGCTTTGTGTTCAGGGGCAGGGGGGAGCGGGCCAGCTCCAGCAGGGCCTTGCGGCAGAAGAGCAGCTCCTCCAGCAGAGCCTGGTCCAGCTCCGGATCCGGCTCTGCCGTCTCGTCGGTTTCCCGCGTCTCCAGCCGCAGGGGCTCCGTCAGCAGCAGCCGGGCGGCCTCGGGACAGGAGATGGACAGGCAGGTCTCCCGGCGGCTGCCGTACTCCTCCCAGAAGCGGGGATGCTCCCGGCAGGTAACGGACAGCGCGTCGTCTCCCAGTGCCAGGATCAGCCGACACAGCTTCTTCTCGTTCAAAAATGGACAGCGCCCGTCCCTCATGGCGAAGAAGGTATAGCCGTCCTCCTGCTGAATGGCATCCCGGAGCTCCTGGCCCAGGGGGCCGGGGAGGCTGCGGTACAGGGGAAGAACGCTGTCATCCAAATCTACCTCCCAGCCTGCGCAGCAGGTGTCGGGACAGGCTCCGGCAATGCAGGAAAAGCCGGAGAAACAGGAAAGGGTTACCTCAGTCATGGAAATACATCCTTATAATATAGTATAGCGTGGGGCTATAGGAGCCCCGAGATCCAAGGAAAAGCATGGGAAGCATCCAATTCTTTCTTTTCATTCACTCATTCTAGTATAGCATAGAAGGCGCAAAATGCAGGTAAAAACCGCCAAAATTTAGGGCGTCAGAACACATATCAAACATTTGCGCGGAGTGGAGGTGCACAAAATGCACATAGGGCACAAAATACACAATTTACGACGAAATTTGTATATTGACAAAAGTGCCGAAAATCATCATAATTTGTCATGTCCTAATGCGGGTATTATGGATATTTAGTAAAGGAGGAGTAACATTGTCCAAACAAACCCCGACTTTGTATGATAAGGTAGACAATGTAATTGTAAAGATCCTGAAATACGTTTCTTACATTTCCGGTGTCTGCCTGATCGCAATTATGTTTGTGGCCTTCTTCAATGTTTTGGGTGAGAAGATCTTCCATAAAGGCATTCCTGCTTCTACGGAGATTATTCAGTATCTCCACATTCCCGTGGTCTTCCTGGCCTGCGGCTATGTGACCCTGGATACCGGCCACACCAAGATCGATCTGCTGAGCAAGCATCTGCCCAAGGGCGTTCAGCTGTTCTGCAGCCTGGTGGGCAACATCATCGCTGTGTTCATCACCAGCTTTGTTGGCTACCGCGGCATCGTGCAGATGCAGAAGTTCATGGCGACCCATGCAAAGTCTTCTACCACCGGCGTTGGCTTTGCCAAGTGGCCCTTCGCGCTGATCTTTTCCATCGGCTTTTTCCTGCTGGCGCTGAGCTTCGTGTGGGCTACCGTCCGGCTGTTCGTGAAGAAGCCTGAGGCAGAGGAAGAAAAGAAGGAGGCGGAAGAGTAAGCTATGGATTACGCATCTATCGTAGGTCTTGTGACCTTCCTGGTCATGATGATCATGATCTTCGCCGGCATCCCCGTGTTTGTTTCCATGCTGGCCTCCGCCTTTGGCGGCTTTATCGTGCTCTATCATGGCAACCTGACCATGATGATCACCAAGTTCACCACGGCCCCCTTTGAGCTGGGCGCCAACTACAACTACGCCGTGCTCCCCATGTTCATGCTGGTGGGAGCGCTAGCGGGAGAAACAGGAATAGCGGGCGGAGCCTTTGCGGCCATGAAGGCCTGGCTGGGCCGCGTCAAGGGCGGTCAGCTCTTCACCGTTATCGCGGCCAACGCCGTATTCGGCGCCTGCTCCGGTTCCTCCGTCGCCGGCAACATCGTCTTCGGCAAGCTGGCTATGCCCGAGCTGGAGGCCGCCGGTTATGACCGGAACTACTCCATGGGCTGTATCGCCGCTTCCGGCGCGCTGTCCACCCTGATCCCGCCCTCCATGGCCATTATCATGTACTGCCTGATCTCCCCCATCACCATGAGCGTTGGTACCGCTCTGATGGGCGGCGTGATCCCCGGTATCCTGACTGCCATTCTTCTGTGCGTGACCGTCCGTATCATCGGCCGGATCAAGCCCGGCTCCATTCCTCCCGCTTCCGGTGAGAAGGTGCCCATGAAGGAGAAGCTCAAGAGCCTGCGGCTCCTGATTCCGATCCTGTGCCTGTTCGGCATCATCATCGGCGGTACCTTCGCCGGCCTGTTCACCGCAACCGTCGGCGGCGCCATCGGCGCCTTCGCCGTGTGCATCTACGCCATTGTGAAGCGTTTGCCCCTGAAGCAGATTGCCCACAGCGTGTGGGAGTCCGCCACCATGGAGGCTGGCATCTTCCCCATCATCGTTGCCGGTCAGCTCTTCGGCGCGTTCATCTCCGCCACCAAGCTGGCAGACAGCCTGGCCCGTCTGATCGCGTCCGTCAACGCCCCCGCATTCTTCATCTTTATGCTGGTGGTGCTGCTGTACATCTTCTGCGGCTGCGTTATGGACATCGTTTCCATCATCATCATCACCGTACCCGTGGTGTTCCCCGTGCTCAATGCGGTGGGCTACAGCCCCTATGTTCTCGTCATCTGCCTGTGCTTCATGTGCGAGATCGCCGGCCTGACGCCTCCCATCGGCATGAACGTATTTGCTACCGCAAATGCCCTGCGCGTCAACCCCTCTGAGATCTTCAAGGGCGTTGTGCCATACTTTATCTGCGAGCTGGCAGTGGTCATCATCATTGCCCTGTTCCCCGACATCGTCCTGTTCCTGCCCAGACTCCTGGGTGCTCCGGGCATGTAGGAAATACCCCTTGGTTGATCCGTGCATCCGCACGATCCAACATACATTTTTATCTTGAGGAGGATACAAATGAAATTCAAGAAACTGCTTGCATCTGTTCTGGCCGTTATGATGGTCGTGAGCATGACTGCCTGCGGCAGCGATGCTGCTTCTTCCGCACCTGCTGCGGCTGATTCCGCCGCTGCTCCTGCCGAGGCTACCGCAGCTCCCGCTGAGGAGGCTCCCGCTGCTGAGGCTGGCTCTGCCGCTGAGGCTGAGGCCGCTGCTTCCACCGCTGAGGCTGAGACCCCCAAGGCCGACTCCATCGAGTGCGACGCCCTGACCATCGACTTCTCCACCATTTACAACGAGACTGAGACCGGCGGCCAGATCATTAAGCACTTCCAGGAGTACCTGGAGAACCTGACCGGCGGCGCCATCACCATGAACATCTTCTGGGGCGGCACCCTGTTCTCCGACGCTGAGGCTCTGGACGGCGTTAACTCCGGTGCTGTCAACATGACCGCTCTGGGCCATATGCCTCACCTGGCTACCCTGAACTACATGGCATTCCCCGGCTTCGCTCCCGGCGGCACCAAGGCTGCTCTGGACTACTTCGACACCCTGATGTTCGACGATCCCGAGACCTCTGCTCTCATTCAGCAGGAGGCTGCTGACAACGGCATCATCTACCTGAACGTTCTGGCAGGCGGCGCAAACGCCTTCTGCACCACCTATGAGTTCACCGATCTGGATTCCATGATCTCCGGCTCCAAGTCCTTCGGCAACATGGACGCGGCTATCTTTGAGAAGCTGGGCTTCCAGGTCACCGCCGTTGGTCCTGGCGACTGCTACGACGCTCTGCAGCGTGGCCTGATCGACTCCACTCAGATGGGCCTGGCTCCCATGGTCTCCATGGGCTGGGAAGAGGTTGCTGACTACTGGGCTCTGGACGGAACCTACACCGCCGGCAACATGTTCACTGCCAACCTGGAGTGGTGGAACGGCCTGACCGACGCTCAGCGTCAGGCTATCCAGCAGGCTTGCGATGAGGTGGAGGAGTACTCCGCTGGCATCTATGATGACTCCATCGCTTCCGATTGCGCTACCATCGAGGAGAAGACCGGCAACAAGATGGTCGAGTTCTCCGACGCTGACGTAGAGCGCATCTGGGCTGCTACCTTCGATGCTAAGGCTGATTCCGCTATGGCCACTGCTGAGGCCAACGGCAAGGCTGAGGGCATGACCAAGATCCTGGAGAAGGCTGCTGAGATCACCGGCTATACCTGGAATCACTAATTTCTAACTGCTCATGATGAAGATCCCTGCCGCTTTTGCGGCAGGGATCTTTTGCGCTTGGGCATAAAATCAGCGGCGCGCTGCAAGACCTGCAGTGCGCCGCTGAGCGGTTAAAATGTTAGGCTGCGGATAGATATTCCTCCAGGCATACGCCCTGCTCGTGGATGGACTGGGCGGCCTCCTTGCCCACATAACGGTAGTGCCAGGGCTCATAGTCGGTGCTTGTGATGTCCGTCTTGCCCTCGGGATACCGGAGGATGAAGCCGTACTCCCAGGCGTGGTCCGCCAGCCAATCGTAGACCTCCTGTCCGGAGGAGTTCACGCCGTCGGCGTTGATATCCACAGCCAGGCCGGTCTGGTGTTCGCTGTAGCCCACAGGGTTGACCCATAGCCTTGCCTCTGTGGCGGCGTCCTGGGCGGAATAGCCCTGCGCCTCAAACTCCTGGATCTTTTCGTCCATCAGGGACTGCTGCTTTTCCGCGGTGCGGTAGCCGGAGGCCACCACCGGATAGACGCCCTGGGCCCGCATGTCGTCGAACATCTGCTGGAGCTCCGGGTAAATGCGGCTGTCCACCTGGGTGCCGTTGGACAGGGTGGTGAGCTCCTGCTCCCAATTTTCGGGGATGGAGTGGGTCTGATTTACAAGGATCAGATTCCATGGCTCCTCCGGCTCCGGACTGGGAGAGGGGGACGGCGTATCTGCCGGGGATGGGGTCGCGGCTATGACTTCTGCCGAAATGGCGGAGTCGGCGGGTCCTGGGCCGCTGCTGGTGCTTTTATGGAGCCAAAAGACGATGGCTCCCACGACTATCAGCACGCATAATGTGACCAGCGCCAGAAGATACCGGCGCTGCGGCGGACGTCTGCGGGATCGCTGCATGATGATTCTCCTCTATTGGGTAATAGCCCTTCATTTTCTCCTCTATCATAGAGGATGCGGCCCCAAAAAACAAGAATCAAAACCATAAAAAATTTTTAAGATAGATAAAATATCGAAGACCATAAAAATACGCCCGCCGATTGGCGGACGTATTTTGCGTTTGTCAGCGCAGGGCTCTGTGGACCCGGCGGTTTAAGAAGACGGACAGGAGCATGCTCATACCCTCGGCGATCACTGTAGCCATCCATACCATGGACAACTGGCCGGTAAGGCTCAGGGCCCAGGCAATGGGCACGATGAACACCAGCTGGCGGCCCAGATTGATAAAGAGCGTATAGC
>CAKTEB010000018.1 GCA_934546685.1 uncultured Oscillospiraceae bacterium | reverse complement strand
CTCCAGCTCCTCCTTCCGGCGCTTTTCCTCCTGACGGCCCAGAATCCCATAGACAAAGTTGGGAGCTGGAGGCCCGGGAGGCCCAGGAAAAGTATCAGAGCGCCCTGGTGACGCTCCAGGAGCTGACCCGTCAGCGAGAGACGCTTTCTGCCAATCTCTCCGCTCTGGGGGATCCCCAGGGGGAATATCAGCGGCTGTACAATGAGACCCGCCAAAGGCTGCTCCGTGACAGCGGCCCCGCCGGCACACGCCTCCGGCAGCTGGAGGAGGATGGGCGGCAGCTAAGGCTCCTGGAAAAGGAGCTCCACGAGGCTAGAAGCGCCGGGCAGCGGGTCATGGATCAAATCGACCGGATCCGCGGCAGCCTGGACAGTGCCTCCACCTGGGGCACCGTGGATCTGTTCTCCGGCGGCTTCTTTGCGGATATCGCCAAATACAGCCACATGGACGACGCGGAGGCTGAGGTGCGGGAGCTTCAGGAGCTGCTCCGGCGCTTTTCCAAGGAGCTCCAGGACGTGGACGCCCAGGCCCGGATGTCGGCGGATATCGGAAGCGTCATGCGGTTTGCGGACTTCTTCTTCGACGGATTCTTCACCGATGCCATGGCGCTCCATCGCATTGAGCGGGTGCGGGATCAGATCGAGGATGTAGCCAGCCAGGTGTCCCGGCACCTTAGCATGGTAGATCAGCGCAGCAGCTCCGTATCGAGCACGCTGTCGCAGAAGGCACGGGAGGCCGAGGAATTGGTCCTCCAGTCATAAGAAAGGGAGATCACAATGAAATGTAAAAAGTGCGGAAACGAAATGCCCGAGGGCTCCAAGTTCTGTGGCGTCTGCGGCGAGCCGGTCTCCGGCAGCAGCCAGAACTTCGGCGGCCAGCCCCCCAGAGCACCCCAGCCGCCCCGGCCCAACTACAGCCAGCAGGATTACGGTGGAAGCTACGGCAGGAATGATGGCAGAGGCGGCAATTACCGGGCCCCCATCACCGCCCGAAGCATCCCCATGGCGATCATCTTGAGCATCATCACCTGCGGCATCTACGGCGTCTATTGGCTCTACTGCCTGGTCAACGACCTGAACACTGCCAGCGACCACGAAAACGACACCAGCGGCGGCATGGTGATCCTGTTCTCCATCATCTCCTGCGGCATTTACAGCATCTACTGGTATTACACCGCAGGCGGCAAGGTAGGGGAGATCCAGGAGTATGACGGACGGCCCCGGGATTCCTATTTGGGCGTGCTCTATCTGATGCTGAACCTGTTTGGCTTCTCCATCATTAACATGGCCCTGATCCAGAATGAGCTCAACAAAGTGGCGGGTCTGTAAGCCCCGGCTTTTTCGGGTGCTCCTGGTCTGGTGCGGCCTTGTGACCGCCGGACTGAGCTATGCTCTGTTCTGGGCAAAAACCGGCATTGGGATTCCCTGTGTGTTCCGACTGATCACGGGCCTCAAATGCCCCGGCTGTGGTGTCAGTCATATGGCCCTGTGTCTCCTGCACGGAGATCTTACTGGGGCCTGGAGCGCCAATCCCGTAGTGCTGTGTCTCATGCCGGTGCTGCTTTTCCTGCTGCTCCGAGTCAGCGTCCGGTACATACAGGGGCTGGGAAAACGCCTGACCCCGTGGGAGGATCGGCTGGCGATCTGCCTGGCAGTGCTGCTGGCGGGCTTCGGCATATTTCGGAATATTGCCCCTTGACAAGCTCCCAGGATCTATGCTATACTCCCACTCGATATGAAAAAGGCAATGATGGAGAACAGTAGGGATCTTCTCCGGCCATGCAGAGAGCTTCCGGTTGGTGCAAGGAAGCGGCCCTGGATCCTGAAATTACACTCCGGAGCTTCCGGCTGAACCAAGTAGGCCCCCACGGGTGCGCCCGTTACCGCGCAGGAGTTGTCAGACTCCCTGAGGCCGTCTGCTGTGAGGCAGCGGCGAACCAGAGGTGGTACCGCGTAATTACGCCCTCTGCTTGCAACCGTGCAGGCAGAGGGCTTTTTGTATTCTGCCGAAGCGGAAATCTATACTTTGGAGGAACAAACTATGACACTGTACGAAGAGCTCACCGCCCGCGGCCTCATTGCCCAGACCACCAACGAGGCTGAGATCCGGGACATGATCAACAACGGCAAAGCCACCTTCTATATCGGCTTTGACTGCACCGCTGACAGCCTCACCGCCGGTCACTTCATGGCTCTGACCCTGATGAAGCGGCTCCAGATGGCCGGCAACAAGCCCATCGCTCTGATCGGCGGCGGCACCACCATGATCGGCGACCCCTCTGGCCGCACCGACATGCGGAAGATGCTCACCAAGGAGGACATTGACCACAACGCCGAGTGCTTCAAGCGCCAGATGGAAAAGTTCATCGACTTCTCCGAGGGCAAGGCCATGATGCTCAACAACGCCGACTGGCTGCTGAAGCTCAACTATGTGGAGCTGCTCCGTGAAGTAGGCGCGTGCTTCTCTGTCAACAATATGCTCCGGGCCGAGTGCTACAAGCAGAGAATGGAGAAGGGCCTGTCCTTCCTGGAGTTCAACTACATGATCATGCAGTCCTACGACTTCTACTACCTCTACAAGCACTACGGCTGCAATATGCAGTTCGGCGGCGACGACCAGTGGAGCAATATGCTGGGCGGCCGGGAGCTGATCCGCCGGAAGCTGGGCGACGGCACCAAGGCAAACTCCATGACCATCACGCTGCTGACAGACGCCCAGGGCAAGAAGATGGGCAAAACCGCTGGCAATGCCGTATGGCTGGATCCCAACAAGACCTCTCCCTACGACTTCTACCAGTACTGGCGGAACGTGGACGACGCCGATGTCATGAAGTGCATCCGTATGCTGACCTTCCTGCCCCTGGAGCAGATCGACGAGATGGCAAAGTGGGAGGGCAGTCAGCTGAACCGGGCCAAGGAGATCCTGGCCTTTGAGCTCACTAAGATGGTCCACGGCGAGGATGAGGCCGAAAAGGCCCAGGCCGCGGCCCGCGCCATTTTCGTAGGCGGCGGCGCTTCCGCCGATATGCCCACCACCACCCTCACCGCGGAGGATGTGCCTGAGGATTCCATCGGTGTGCTGAGCCTGATGGTAAAGTGCGGCCTGTGCAAGTCCAACGGCGAGGCCCGCCGTCTGGTGCAGCAGGGCGGCGTACTGGTGGATGACGAGAAGGTCACCGATCCCGCCGCCGCCGTCTCCAAGGCAAAGCTGGAAACCGGCGTTGTCATCAAGAAGGGCAAGAAGGTCTTCCACAAGGCCGTTCTGGCAAAGTAATCACGAAATCGCAAAAGCTCCGGAACGCATGACCGCGTCCCGGAGCTTTTTATACGCGAATTTAGACTTCCCAGCCGTTCAGATACTTCACCTGCGCGTCGGTCAGGGTATCCACCTTCAGGCCCATGGCGTCCAGCTTGATCTTCGACACCAGATCGTCAATCTCCGCGGGAACCTCATAGACCTTCCTGCCCATCTCGGTCCGATGCTCCATGAGATATTTGAGGCTCATGGACTGAATGGCGAAACTCATGTCCATAATCTCAGCAGGGTGGCCGTTGCCGGAGGCCAAATTCACCAGACGACCCTCGGCCAGCAGGTTCAGGGCCCGGCCATCGGGGAGCTCATAGCCCATGATCTCGTCTCGGCGGAGATAGACCCTGTCCGCCATCTCCCGGAGCTCCACCTCGTTGACCTCTACATTGAAATGGCCCGCGTTGCTGAGGAAGGCGTTGTTCTTCATCTTCTCAAAATGCCGCCTCGTGATCACGTCCCGGCAGCCGGTGGCGGTGACGAAGATATCACCCAGAGGGGCCGCCTCGTCCATGGTCATGACCATATAGCCGTCCATGGTGGCCTCCAGGGCCTTGATGGGGTCGATCTCCGTGACGATGACAGTGGCGCCCATGCCCTTGGCCCGCATAGCGATGCCTCTGCCGCAGTAGCCATAGCCAGCTACCACCACGGTGCGGCCAGCCACCAGCAGATTGGTAGTGTGCATGATGGCGTCCCAGACGCTCTGGCCGGTGCCGTACTTGTTGTCGTAGTAGTGCTTGCACTTGGCGTCGTTGACGTTCATCATGGGGAAGGGGAGCGCTCCGGCGGCCTCCCGGGCCTTGAGCCGGTGAATGCCGGTGGTGGTCTCCTCGCAGCCGCCCATGACCTTATCGGCGTACTCCGTGCAGGTGGTAGTCAGCAGCTCCAAAAGGTCGCCGCCGTCGTCGATGAACAGATCCGGATGGCAGGAGAGCGTCTGGGTCAGATGCTCCAGATATTCCTCCTGGGTGGCGCCGTGCCAGGCGGCCACATGGACGCCCAGAGAAGCAAGGCCCGCGGCCACATCGTCCTGGGTAGATAGGGGATTGCAGCCGGTGGCGTAGACCTCAGCGCCCGCAGCCTTTAAGACCGTGGCAAGATACGCGGTCTTGGCCTCCATGTGGATGGACATGGCGATGGTCTTCCCGGCAAAGGGCTTCGTCCTTTCAAATTCCTTTTTAATGGCTCCCAGAGCGGGCATAAAATCCTGCACCCACTGGATCTTCATACGGCCATGCTCCTGGAGGGACATATCTCTGACAATATTCAAGGTATCCGACCTCTTTCTACAAAAAATTCGAGTCCAGTATATCATATAATTTACAATGGAACAAGAAAGTTTACACATTTTTCATGGACTTTTGCCGGTGGATGCAATAGAATAGCCCTACACAAGGTAAGTAATACTAGGAGGATGTCAAGTGAACGACTTCAAACGGAAATGGGATCGTTTCCTGTATAACAACTCAAATAAGGGGATCCCCAATCTGATGCTCTTTATCAGCGTGGGAACTCTGATCGTCTATTTCTTTACCATCATAGATCCCAGCAATGTGCTCTACCGTTTTTTGTGCTTTGACCGCAGCGCTATTCTGCATGGCCAGGTATGGCGGCTTCTCACCTATGTCTTTATCCCCACCTCCAGCGGCATCTGGCTGTTTCTTCTGCTGTTTGCCTACTACGGCATCGGCAGGATGGTAGAGGCCGTCTGGGGCACGCTGAAATTCAACCTGTTCTATCTCTGCGGCGTTGTCATTATGGACATTGCCGGGCTGATCCTGGGCCGCACCGCCACCACCTATTACCTGAACCTGAGCCTGTTTCTGGCCCTGGCCACCATGTACCCGGACAATAAGGTACTGCTCATGTATATCATCCCCATCAAGATGAAGTATCTGGCCTGGGTGTATCTGGCCTTTACGGTGCTGGATGTGGTGCGGGGCGATTTCTTCTCGGTGTTTGCCCTGCTGAACTACTTCATCTTCTTCGGCAGAGACTGCCGGAATGTGCTCCCCGGAGCGGATCATGTGGGCGCTCGGCACATCCAGTTTAAGAAGAAGCCCCGTTCCGGCGGCGATCCCAACTGGGCAAACCGCTACCGCAGTGCCTCCGGCAAGCGTCCGGGGCAGAAGGCAGACTTTAAGAAGGTAGTAGACGCCCCGGCCTACCGGCATAAGTGCACAGTCTGCGGGCGCACGGATGTATCCAATCCGGAGCTGGAGTTCCGCTACTGCTCCAAGTGCAACGGCTTCTACTGCTACTGCCAGGATCATATCAACAACCATGTCCACATCCAGTAAGCTCCGCCGTTTCAGTCTGATTGGACTCCTGCTGGCGCTGTTTTTAGCGCTGGCGGGCTGCACCAGGGCACGCCGTGATCTCACGGTAGTATTTCCAAAGCTGGGGGCTGCGGACTGCGCGGTGATCCTGGCGGAGGACGAGACCGTAGTCATCGACACCGGCGAGGCCGGAGACGGGGAGACCATTCTGGATATTCTCTCAGACTACAGCCGAGATTCGGTGGATCTGCTGGTGATCTCCCATTATGACAAGGATCATGTGGGCGGAGCGGCGGAGCTGCTGAGCGCGGTGCCTGTAAAACGGGTCGTCGGCTCCAGCTATCCCAAGGATTCGGAGGAATACACAGCCTATCAGGCGGCGCTGACGGAAGCGGGACTTACGGAGGAGCATTTGACCGCTGCGGAGACCATCCAGCTGCAAAACAGCCTGACCTTGACAGTGTGCCCTCCGGAGGAGCCCAGCTACGCCCAGGACGAGAGCAATAATGCCTCGGTGGCCGTGGCGCTCCAATACGGCTCTGCCCGAATGCTCTTCACCGGCGATGCCATGGAGGAGCGCACCCAGGAGCTGCTGGGTCAGTTCTCCGGCAGCTTTGACCTTATCAAGCTGCCGCACCATGGCCGTGAGACCTCCACGGCGCAGGAATTGTCCGATACCTTCGGCACAGATGAGACCGCCTACATTGTCACCAGCTCCAAGAAGGAGCCCGAGCACAAGCATCTGGAGGATGCGGTATCCGGCACGCTGTATCTGACCCGAAAGGGGTCTGTTACCGTGGTTTCCGACGGAAGCTCCGTGAGAATCACCCAATCCAAGGGCAGTTAAGGCGGAATCTACCCACTTTCTACAAAGTGTCCGAAAACAGTTGACAAAGCATATTTTCCTGTTATACTTATAAGGCATACGGAGTGCTTCCGCATTCCAAACACGACAATTTCATACACCTTATTACGAGCGGTGGAGGGATCGGCCCTGTGAAGCCCGGCAACCTGCGTTTGTAAGGTGCCAAATCCGGCGGTGCAAATCGAAAGATGAGGTTTTCTGTGCTCTTTCAGCGTCCCGCCGGGTGGCGGGGCGTTTTCTTCTGCCTGAACCACATTTTGAAACACATGATAATCATTTTGAAAGGACGATAGAATTGGCGAAACGAATTTTTACTTCTGAATCTGTCACCGAGGGCCATCCCGATAAGATCTGCGACCAGATCTCCGACGGCGTGCTGGACGCGATCCTGGAGAAGGATCCCAATGCCCGGGTAGCCTGCGAGACCATCACCACCACCGGCATGGTGTTTGTCATGGGCGAGATCACCACGGACTGCTATGTGGATATCCCCGCCATTGCCCGGGAGGTCATCTGCCGCATCGGCTATGACAGACCCGAGTACGGCTTCGACGGCAACACCTGCTCCGTCATGACCGCCATCGACGGACAGAGCCCCGACATTGCCCAGGGCGTCAACCACGCCTATGACGACGAGAACGAGACCGGCGCCGGCGACCAGGGTATGATGTTCGGCTTTGCCTGCGACGAGACCCCGGAGCTGATGCCCGCCCCCATCTCCTATGCCCATCAGCTGGCCCATAAGCTCACCGAGTGCCGGAAGTCCGGGGAACTGCCCTGGCTGCGGCCCGACGGCAAGAGCCAGGTCTCCGTACAGTACGGGGAGGACGGCAGTGTGGAGCGCATCGACGCAGTGGTAGTCTCCACCCAGCACGCCCCGGACATCGATATCGAGACCCTGCGGAAGGAGATCATCGAGAAGGTCATCAAGACCACGCTGCCCGCCCAGCTTCTGGACGCGGACACCAAGTTCTTCGTGAACCCCACTGGACGGTTTGTGGTCGGCGGCCCTGTAGGCGATTCCGGTCTCACCGGACGGAAGATCATCGTAGATACCTACGGCGGCTATGCGGCCCATGGCGGCGGCTGCTTCTCCGGCAAGGATCCCACTAAGGTGGATCGCTCCGCCGCTTACATGGCCCGGCACATTGCCAAGAATATCGTGGCCGCCGGACTGGCCAAGAAGTGCCAGATCGAGCTGGCCTATGCCATCGGTGTGGCCCAGCCTGTTTCCGTGCTGGTGGATACCTACGGCACCGGCACCGTCAGCGACGAGGCCCTGGGCGACGCTGTCCGCAAGGTCTTCGACCTGCGGCCCCAGGAGATCATCCGCTATCTGGATCTCCGCCGTCCCATCTACTCCGCCACCGCCGCCTACGGCCACTTTGGCCGCCCGGAGCTGAACCTGCCCTGGGAGCGCACGAATCGGGTGGAGGACCTCAAGAAGGCTGTTCTCTAATTTCATCTTTTATTCTGTATGCCGCCCAAATCGGGCGGCATACGTCATCTCGGGGACAAAATAGTTGTCATTTTCCCAGGGAATATGATAGAATAGCAGAAAAACAGGAGGGTTGCTCCATGTTTCTCTTTGACTGTACGGAAACGGAAAGCGAGCTTCTTCACAGGCTTGCATCGGAGGAATATCACATCGAGCTATGCAGCATTCCGGTTCCGCCCCGCATGGAGGAGCTGCCGTGTCTCATACCGATGCTCCGGGGCCTCAAGGCGGTCTCGGTAAAGGATACGCCTGTCAGCCGCGAGATGCTGGAGATGATGTACGAGGCAGGGACCCGGCTGCTCTGCATCCGCAGCGCCAGCCTGGACATGATCGACACCGCCGCAGCCCGGGAGCTGGACTTTACCGTCTGCCATACCGGGCGCGGGGCAGCCAGCGAGGAGGAGGCCCTCCGCAGAACCATAGAGGCGTGTATCAGCTTTTACCAGGGCAGGGAGCTCTCCCCTGGAAGCTGACCGTGCCAGCCAGAAAGGATGTTCCATGAATTACGTTTGCAATGGCAGCTACAAGAGCTTTGTCTGCCTGGATTTTGAGACCACAGGCCTGTCCGGCACCAAGGACAGCGTCACCGAGATCGGCGCGGTAAAGGTGCAGGAGGGCCTGGTGGTTCAGCGCTTTTCCACGCTGGTGAACCCCGGGCGGCCCATCCCATCCAGAGTGGTGGCCCTCACCGGCATCTCCAACGACATGGTAGAGGACTACCCCAGGATCCATGAGCTGCTGCCCATCTTTTTGAACTTTCTGGGTGAGTTGCCCCTGGTGTGCCACAACGCAAAATTTGACTGCAAGTTTCTGGAACGGGATCTCCTGAAAATGGGCCGCTCCATCGAAAATCCCGTAGACGACACCCTCCAACTGTCCCGGCTGAAGCTCCGGGGGCTGCCCAGCTACAAGCTGGGGTATCTCACCGACTACTTCGGCATCGCCCTGAACGACGCCCACCGTGCCTGGTGCGACGCGGAGGCCACCGCGAATCTCTATCTAAAGCTCCAGGAATGCTGAGTATATAATACAATATACGCTCCCCGACTTTGGCGAAAAGCCCAAGCCAGGGAGCGTTCGTTATTTCTCGGATAAGTACAGCGCGCCGATGGGGCA
This sequence comes from uncultured Oscillospiraceae bacterium, assembly GCA_934546685.1. Classification (GTDB taxonomy): domain Bacteria; phylum Bacillota; class Clostridia; order Oscillospirales; family Oscillospiraceae; genus HGM13006. The sequence continues at coordinate 26,641 of CAKTEB010000018.1, read as the reverse complement.
GGTATGCACGCAGGCGGGCAGGAGCCCTGCCTCCATCCGTCCCCAGCAGCCATCGCATTTCATGGCCTTGCCGGTATCCGGAACCCTGGAGATCACCTTTAGGGGACATGCCTTCATACAGGCCCCGCAGCCCGCGCACTTGTCCGGATCCAACACCACATAGCCAGAATCGTTCCGTCGGATGGCTTTCCTGGGACATACCTGGATGCACTTTCCGCAGTGGACGCAGCCCACGGAGCGGTAATAGAGGGATCCGTCCCGCTCGATGCGCCGGAGGGGCTCCTGGCCGTGGGCGCAGTCGATGTCCCGCTGATCGTCGCAGGCCAGCTGACAGGCCGCGCAGCCGGTACATTTTGTCTTGTCAAATAGAATCCGTCTCATGGCTGTGCCTCCTTTTCCACCCGGCAGCGGATGCAGCGGTAGCTGGGGAACCCGGAATAGGGATCCCGGTGGTCGTAGCTGAGGAGGCTGTTGGCGTCCGCCTCCCGATAGCCGTGGTACAGGCTCACCATGCCCTTGGGCAGATCGCCGCTGAGATGTGCCTTGATCCGCACCTGGCCGTGGGCCGTGGTGATATATACCCAGTCTCCATCCTGAATGTCCAAGGTCTTGCCGTCCTCCGGGCTGAGATCCACCAGGGGCTCCGGCCGAAGGGAACGGGCCGAGGGACAGTCGTGGAGCCTGGAGTGGAGGCCGCCGGGGATCCGGATACCCGTGGACAGGATCAGCGGATATTCCGCCGGCGCGTTGTCCTCAGAGGGGCGGTAGGTGGGCAGGGAATCAAGATTTGGATCCCCCAGCCCCCGGATCAGCTCCGAATCCAGCTCAAATTTTCCCGTGGGGGTCTGGAAGCCGTGCTGGCCGACACCCACAGGCTGAAAGCCGGGGACCTTCTGGGGCAGCTCCGGATGCTGCTTCAAGGCCTCCAGATCGATGGGCGTATTCCGCAGCATATGCCGGATGCAGGTGTCCCGGTCTGACCGCAGGAAGGGATCGTTCAAATCAAGATGCCGGGCCAGCTCCAGGATGATCTCATCGTCCCGTCGGGCCTGGCCCAGGGGCGCTATCACCGGCTCGGTATACTGGGCAAAGCCGCCGCCGAAGACCTTAAATTCCCCACGCTCATAGGAGGTACAGGCTGGCAGGACGATATCCGCGTACTTGGCGGAATCCGTCAAAAACAGATCCACATCCACGAAAAACTCCAGCCGCTTCAACGCCTCCCGCATTTCGCTGGCTCCGGGGAACATCCGGAAGTTCATGCCGTGGGCATACAGGGCCCGCAGGGGATAGGGCTGCCCGGTGAGGATGGCCCTGGGAAGGTCGCAGGCCTGCATTTCTCCCACGATTTTGCCCCAGAGTGGGAAGCGCTCACAGCCGATGGGCGTGGGACCGTCCTTGGGGTAGTTCTCCGTGGAGAATTCCGGCTCCAGGGTGTCGAAGCCGCCGATGGAGTGGGCGTAGGTCAGGTAGGTGGGGATCATGCCGCCCTTTCGGTCATAGCTGCCGGTGATAGCGGACAGGGCCATGACAGCCCGGTGGTTCTGCATTCCGTTCTTGAAGTGTACCAGGGAGGCGTTGGAGGGATTGATGGCCAGGGGCAGGTTTTCTCCCACCATTTTCGCCGCCAGCCGGATCTCCTCCGGGTTCAGGCCGGTGATCTCCGCAGTCTTCTCCGGGGTGAACTGCTCCACATAGTCCCGGTAGGCCGCAAAGCCATGGACGTTCTCCCGGATGTAGTCCCGGTCAATCCAGCCGTTATGGATGAGCTCCCGGCCCAGAGCCAGGGCCAGGGCCCCGTCAGTCCCGGGCTTTATCCGCAAATGCAGATCCGCGCTCTGGGAGGCCGGGGTGATTCTGGGGTCGATGATGATGACCTTCATGCCCCGCCGGTGATTGGCCTGGAGACCGCCGTTCATAAGATAGCTGGAGATGCCTGGGTTGGCGCAAAAGCCCAAGAACACCCCGGCGTGGCCCAGATCCGGCTGAACCATCTCCGCGCCGGTGGCGCATTTCCAGGACATAATGGTGGAGGTAAAGCAGGAGGAGGACTCGCTGCCGTAGTTCACAGAGCCGTAGGTATAGGCCAACCGCTGTAGGAAGGGCCGGTACCATTTCTCATAGCCGCAGTAAAAGGCCGCGCTGGAGGCCCCAGACTCCGCCTTGATGGCAAGGAGCTTTTGGGCAATTGCATCCATGGCCGCATCCCAGGAGATGGGCTCAAATTTTCCCTCGCCCTTTTCGCCCACCCGGCGCAGGGGCGTGAGGATTCGATCCTTCCGGTAGACATAGTCCCGGGCCGAAAGCCCCCGGGCGCAGAGCTTCCCGTGGTTGGTGGGATGGTTGTCGGTGCCCTCCACCTTGATAATTTTTCCGTCCTTTACATAGCAGGTCACGCCGCAGTGGGGGCCGGGGGCGCAGATATCGCAGAAGGTGTTGTGCAGGGATATCCCTGTATCCTCGCCCGGCAGCTTCGCTTCCAGCCGTTCTTTTGTGGTCATAGTGGTCCCTCCCAGGTTCCGTGGTGGCATTAGTATAGCACGATGAGCAGCAGGGTTCAACCTACCAGATCACCGGGGCTGCTCCAATTTGTCCTCACGTTCCTCCTTCTCCGGCTTCCGCTCCGGCTCCTCCATGGCCGCCCGGAGCTTTTGCAGGGCGCGCTTTTCGATGCGGGACACATAGCTCCGGGAGATGCCCAGCCGCTCCGCCGCCTCTCGCTGGGGCAGCGGAGCGGTGCCGTAGAGCCCGTAGCGCCAGGAGATGATCTGCTTTTCCCGGGGCGTCAGGGTTTCGTCCATGAGCCCCAGGAGCTTCCGGGTCTCGCTTCGGATGTGAGTATTGTAGAACAGATCCTCATCGGTGGCCAAAACGTCCATGACGCTGAGGCTGCTGCCGTCCTGACCGGTCTCAATGGCATCAGACAGGGAGATATCCCCGGCGGATTTCCGCTGGGAGCGGAAGTACATGAGGATCTCGTTCTGGATGCAGCGGCCCGCGTAGGTGGCCAGACGCGCCCCCTTGCTTCCGTCAAAGGTGGAAATAGCCTTGATGAGGCCAATGGTGCCGATGGAGATCAGATCGTCCTGATCCGAGGCCGAGGCATAGTATTTCTTAAGAATGTGGGCCACCAGCCGGAGGTTTCGCTCCACCAGGATGTTCCGGGCCTCCAGGTCCCCCTGGGCCCAGCGCGCTAGATAATACTGCTCCTCCTGGGCACTGAGGGGCTTTGGAAAGCATCCCCCGGGCGTGGTGAGCCGCAGAGAATACAGGAAGCTGTTGGCAGTCAGCAGCAGTGTAAGCATGGCATTCACCTCCTGGAAGCATATGCGACCGCCGCCTGTCCACTTTCCTAAAGCCGCGAAAAAATTGTGAAACTTACCCAACAGGGCCCGGACTGGAGCTCCAGGGATTTTGGTTGCGCCCCCGCGCGTTCCGGGGTATAATAAAGAGAATAAACATTTTCTCGGCAGGAGGGATCCCCATGCACGCCCTGGGGCATTTTAAGACCATAACCCACCACAAGCTGTTGGTGATGCAGTACTGCTTCCGGGTGGGGCTGATCCGTCAGGGGCTCATGCATGACATGAGCAAGTATTCCTGGACGGAGTTCCATATCGGCGCGAAATACTACTCCGGCACCCGGAGCCCCAACGCCGCCGAGCGGGAGGAGCTGGGCTATTCCACCGCGTGGCTCCACCACAAGGGTCGGAACAAGCACCATCTTGAATACTGGATCGACTACGGCGGCCGGGACATGACCCTCATGGGCCATCCTATGCCCACCAAATACATGGTGGAGCTGTGCCTGGATCGTATCGCCGCCTGCCGGGTCTACAACGGCAAAAACTACACTCCACGGGATCCCCTGAACTACTTAGAGCGCAGCCGGGACTCCAAAATGCTCCACCCCGCCACCCGGGCCCAGGTGGTGGAGATCCTGACTATGCTGGCAGAAAAGGGGGAGAAGGAGACCCTCCGGTATATCCGCCAGGTGGTGCTCAAAAATCCAGTCAAGGTCTACTCCAATCTGCCGCCCAAGGACGCGGATCCCGCGGTGAAGGATCCCACCTTCGCTTCTCCCCAGACGCTTGAAGCATTGGCCGTCCAGCTGGGCACGCCCTTTTATCTCTATGACGCCGCTGGGATCCAGCGGGCCTGCCAGACAGTGCAGAAGGCCTTTGCCTGGAATCCCGGCCATCGGCAGTTCTTCCCGGTAAAGGCTACGCCCACTGCCGGGATCCTGAAGCTGCTGAGACGTCAGGGGCAGGGGGCGGTCTGTTCCTCAGCGGCGGAGCTTGTGCTCTGCCAGAAGTGCGGCTTCGGCTCGGAGGAGATCCTGTTTCTGCCCAACTATCCCCGGCAGGAGGATCTGGAGGCCGCGAAAACCGTCGGCTGCATGCCGGTATTGGACGGCTCAGAGCTGGCGGACGTATTCGCCGCTCAGGGGCTGCTGGGAGATACCGTAGGACTGCGCATCACCCCCACTGGGGTATTCCGCTTCGGCCTCCAGGAGGTCTATACCGAGGGCATAAAGTTCGGCGTTCCCACGGATCAGCTCAGGGATACCATAGCCCATCTCAAGGAGCTGGGAGTAAAGCACGTTGGCCTCCACGCCTATCTCTCCGGCAACACCCTGGAGGTGGAATACTATCCAAAGCTCACGGAAATGCTCTGCAAGGCCGCCGCGTCGGTCTCAGATCTTCTGCCGGTCCGCTATCTCAATATCTCCGGCGGCATCGGCATTGGCTACCGCCCCGGGGAGGAGACCCCGGATCTCACTTCCCTTGGGAAGGCGGTACAAGCGGTCTATCAGCGCTTCTATCCCCAGGGCGGCCCCGCCATTTATACGGAGCTGGGGCGCTATGTCACCGGCCCCCACGGGATCCTTGTGACCCGGGTCAGCCAGATCAAGCATGCCGCCCGGAACTACGCCGGAGTGGACGCCTCCGCCGCCGATCTCATGCGGCCCATGCTCTACGGGGCCTATCACCATATCTCCGTCTGCGGCAAGGAGGGGGCCGCAGAGCGGAGCCCCTGGGATATCGCCGGGGCCGTCTGCGAGAACACCGATAAATTTGCCCAGAAGCGGATGCTGCCGGAGCTTGCCCTCGGAGATCTGCTGGTGATCCACGACGCCGGAGCCCACGGTCATTCCATGGGCTATAACTATGGCGGACGGCTCCGCTGCGGCGAATATCTGCTGGAATCCGATGTCTCTGTCACCGAGCTCCGCCGGAGAGAGACCGTTGAGGACTACCTAAAGACTCAGAATCTATGAAAAACAGGAAGCACCGCAAAACCGCAGTGCTTCCTGTTTTTCAGCCCAATCCGCAGAACAGCGCCAGCAGTCCGCCGATGATGACCGCCGCCGTCAGTACAAACAGCGCCCCCTCCAGCAGATAGGGCAGTCCCGCCCACAAAAGTCTCCGGTACATAAGCTTCCGGCGGTAGACCTCCGGGGATCCGGCGCGCTTGGGAATAGGGACGGTGAGAAGATCGCTGACATAGATATCGCTTGTGGCTTTCATGCTGCATTCCTCCTGTAGCTTTACGTTCTACAGGTATTATAGGAAAACAAGTGTCCCAAAAGTGTCCACTTTCTATTTTGCGTCAAAAAACGCCCGGAGACGAACTGTAGCATCTCCGGGCTGTTATTATGCTTCCGTCAGGCCGTACTCCTTTGCCAGAGCCTTAAAATAGGGGAGGCTCCGCACAATGGTATCGTAGCTGACGCAGTAGGCGATCCGCACATAGCCGGGGCAGGCAAAGCTGGAGCCGGGCACCAGCAGGATATGGTACTTCTTGGCCCGCGCCACGAACTCATGTTCGTCCTCTGCGGGAGACTTTACAAACAGATAAAAGGCCCCCTGGGGCTTGATGCACTGGAAGCCGCAGTTTTTCAGCCCTTGATACAGGGCCTCCCGGTTCCGGTCATAGGCCGCAAGATCTGTCTGCTCCTCCAGGCACCGTGCCACGGCCCGCTGCATGAGAGACGGCGCGTTTACAAAGCCGGATACTCTGGTGGCGATGCCCGCGGCGGCATAGACCAGCTCATAGTCCGCAAGCTCCTTGGGGATCACCAAATATCCGATGCGCTCGCCGGGCAGGGACAGGGACTTGGACCAGCTGTAGCACACCACGGTGTTGGCGTAGTATTCCGTGAGATAGGGCACCTCCACACCGTCATAGGCCAGCTCCCGATAGGGCTCATCGGAGATCAGGTAGATATCCGTGCCGAATTCATGCTGTTTTTCCCGCAAAATTCGGCTCATCTCTCGGCAGATCTCCTTGGAATAGACCACGCCGGTGGGATTGTTGGGGTTATTGACGATGACCGCCTTTGTTTTGGGCGTGATCTTCTCGGCGAACTCCCGGAGGTTGGGCTGGAAGTCCACAGTGTTGGGAGAGACCTCCACCAGCACACCGTCATAGTTTGAAACATAATTCCGGTACTCCGTAAAATAAGGTGCAAAGGTCAGCACCTGGTCGCCGGGGTTCAGCAGGGTCTTGAGGATCACATTGAGGCCTCCCGCGGCGCCCACGGTCATGATGATGTTGTTCTCGTCAAAATCCGTGCCAAACCGGCGGTTTAGGTTGTCCGCAACGGCCCTCCGCACGTCGGCGTAGCCCACGTTGGACATATAGCCGTGGACGGTCAGCGGATCCTCCTGATCCAGGATCTCACGGATGGCGTCCTTCACTGCCGCTGGAGCCGGAACAGAGGGGTTGCCCAGGGAAAAGTCATAAACGTTTTCCGGGCCGAACTTCTGGGCCATCTGCTGGCCCTCCTCAAACATAGCCCGGATCACGGAGTTATTGCCGGCCAGCTGCTTCATTTTTTCAGAGATCATTTCAGGTTCTCCTTTCGGGTAGCCGCGTGGCCCCATGCCATGGACAGCTCAATGGCCGTGCGCCAAAGGCTCCGCAGCTCCATGCGGGTCTCCGGTGCCATGTCCGGCGTAAAGATCCGATCCGTCTGCTGGAGAGCGGAAAGCTCCTCCGTGCTTTCCCAGACTCCGGTTGCAAGCCCTGCCAGGAATGCCGCTCCCGCCGCGGTGGTCTCCACCATCTTCGGGCGGATCACCGGGATCTCCAGCAGGTCGGACTGGAACTGCATCATAAAATTGCTGACTGACGCGCCGCCGTCCACCCGCAGCTCTGCCATGGGCGTCCGGGATTCCATGGTCATGGTGTCCACCAGGTCGCCTACCTCGTAGGCAATGGATTCCAGCACCGCCCGGCACATATGGGCCTTGCCGGTGCCCCGGGTCAGGCCAAAGAAGCTTCCCCGGGCGTCCACATCCCAATAGGGCGCGCCCAGGCCCGTGAAGGCCGGAACAAAATACACCCCGTCGTTGCTGGCAAGGGTCTCCGCCTGAAGGTCGCACTCATGGGCCGCGGCGATAATATGGCACTCATCCCGGAGCCACTGGATGGCGGAGCCCGCGTTGAAGGCACTGCCCTCCAAGGCGTAGGTGGTCTTTCCGTTCAGGCTCCAGGCCACAGAGGTCAGCAGCCCACGGCTGGAGCGGACGCTCTCCTCGCCGGTATTGAGCAGAGTGAAGCAACCAGTGCCATAGGTATTCTTCGCCTGGCCTGGGGCAAAGCACCCCTGACCAAACAGTGCCGCCGCCTGATCGCCGGCGGAGCCGGAAATGGGCGTGTCCTCCAGCATTTCAAGGCCGTGGAGGTTCCGGGCCACGGCACCGTAGACCATGGAGGAGGGCACCGGCCGGGGGAGCATACATCTGGGGATATTCAGCAGGGCGCAGAGCTCCGGATCCCAGCAGAGCTTATCAATGTCAAAGAGCATGGTCCGGGAGGCGTTGGAGTAGTCCGTCACATGGACCTTGCCCCCAGTGAGGTTCCAGATCAGCCAGGAATCCACGTTGCCGAATAAGATCTCGCCCTTTTCCGCACGGGCCTGGAGGGAGGGATCCTGATCCAGGAGCCAGCGGATCTTGGTACCGGAGAAATAGGGATCGATGAGCAGCCCCGTCCGGCTGAGCACCAGATTAGCCGCCCCGTCGGCGGTGAGCCGGTCACAGATAGAGGCGGTACGGCGGCACTGCCAGACGATGGCGTTGGAAACGGGCTTGCCGGTGGTCTTGTCCCAGAGGATGGTGGTCTCCCGCTGGTTGGTGATGCCGATGGCGGCAATGTCCGTGGGGCTCAGGCCGCTCTTTTCAAAGGCCTCCGCCATGGCCAGAAGCTCCGTGGACAGGATCTCCATGGGATTGTGCTCCACCCAGCCGGGCCGTGGATAGTGTTGGGTCAGGGGATACTGCGCCTTGGTGACGATATTGCCAGTCTTATCAAATACAATGGCCCGGGAGGAGGTGGTTCCCTGGTCCACTGCGAGAACATATCCATTCATGCGGTGAATCTTCCTTTCTTTCGGATTCTATGCTTCTTAGTTTCCACCATTTTCTACGGATTGTCAATGGGAACTTTCGATTTTCCTGTTCAGGGAAAAGATCCCCGTCATTCTAAACGAAAATCGAGACTGTTTCTTGTAAGTTCTGAAATACCTGTTATAATGAGACCCATGAAATAGAAGTTGGAGTGATCCCTATGAAGAAAGCCCTGCGGCGCGAAAGTCTGCGCCAGTTGCTGCCCCGTATTCTGCTCTGCGCTCTGGCCGCTATCCTATTCCTGGGGCTGGCCGCCAAAGGCCTGATCCTGATGGCCCGAGGGCCTGAGGCGCTGTCCGGCCTCAATGCCGAGGATCTCAGCGGAAAGTATGTGTCCTTTGACGCCAGCCAGGTGATCGTGGCCTTTGCCAACCTCACCGCAAAATCCGACAGCAGCACCGATACCCTGAAAACCTATTACCTGCTGCCCGCCGGTGACGGCACCTATCTGGCCGTGATGGATAAGAAGGAGCACCATGGCGACGTCATGGACAAGGCCATGTCCCAGAGCCATGAATACTATCTAGGCGACCTGGAGACTCTCACCCCCCTGGGCACCGTCTCCGGCACCGTTACCACCCTGGAGGACGGCATGACCGACTACATGGTGGACTGCATCAAAAAATATGATCTGCCGGGCTACACCGAGGGCGGCGACACCAGCGCCCTAATTCGCCCGGTGCAGGTGAACCTGGATCAGGTGGGCCTGTTCTCCGCCACCGTTACTTGGATTCTGGGCGGTGTGGGGCTGGTATTCCTGCTGCTGACTCTGGCCCTGCTGATCCCGGCGCTGACCGGCGCTTATCAGAAAAAAGCGCTGGCCGTGATCCTGGAGGATCACACCCTGGAGGAGGCCGAGGAGATCTTCAGCTCCGCCCAGTCCCTGGAGCGGGTGCGGGTAGGGGAGTACCTATTCTATCAGAAGGGAGCCACCACCCATGCGGTGAAAACCGCCGACCTCATTTGGGGCTATCCCATGCCGGAGCCTCTGGTGGTCAGTAAATACCGCTGGCCCGTGGCCCTGTACGACCGGGAGCAGAAGATGATCCAGGTGTGCTTCCGGGAGCAGAAGGACTGCAAGGCGCTGCTTGCGGCCATTTCGGATCAGGGTCAGCCCTTTATTTCCGGCTACACCAGCGAGCTCTCCCAGAAGTTCCAGCAGAACCTTGAGGGCTTTGTGGCCGATGCCGAGAAGGCCGCCGCAGAGCGTACCTAATAGCGAACATCGGGCGCATCGTTTGCCGATGCGCCCGGTTTTTATGCCAAGCCAGAGAATTCTGCTCTACTAAAAGGTCAGGTGCATATCATACCAGACCGCGCCGCCGTGCTCCGAGGCGCTTTCCCCCTGGCACACATAGCCCATGGCTTCATAAAAGCCGATCTTCTCCTTCTTGCAGGTGAGGATCACTCCCCTTTGGCCACCCCGCTTTGCTGCGTCCACCAGCGCCGCCATGAGGGCTTTGGCGATGCCCCGGTGCTGATAGTCCGGGTCTACGGCCAGGCCAAACACCGTCTGCCAGGGATTTTTCAGGCTGTGGGGGCAGTCCGGCTCATAGAGCTCATCCCCTAGGATTGGCGCATCGGTGCAGCAGCCGTTGATGAGGCCAATAATCTGCCCCTTGGGCGTCTCTGCCACGAAAAAGCGCTGGGGAAACAGGGCGATCCGGGTCTCGAAGGCCGCCCGGGTGGCCGCCTCCGCCGCCGGAAAGCACCGGTTTTCAACCTTGCATACAGCGTCCAGATCCTCCGGGCGCACGGTTCTGATTTGATATTCTGTCATGGGACTTCATCCTTTCTGTTTGTAAATATTCTAGCAAACCTGCCCGGAAATTTCAATCGCCGTCATTGCATATTCCTCCGCCGAATGCTATAATGCAGAAAAATCCTATGGCAAGCCGCTTTTGCGGCAGGGAGGTACTATGAAATTTACAAAGATGCAGGGAATCGGCAACGATTATGTCTATGTAAACTGCTTTCAGGAGCACATTCCGGATCCCGCGGCCCTGGCTGTGAAGATCTCAGACCGGCACTTCGGCGTGGGCTCTGACGGTCTCATTTTGATCTGCCCCTCAAAGATCGCCGATTTTCAGATGGTTATGTACAACGCCGACGGCTCCCAGTCTCAGATGTGCGGCAACGGCATCCGCTGTGTGGGCAAATACGTCCACGACAAGGGTCTCACCGACAAGACCACCGTCACCGTGGAGACCCTGGCCGGGGTCAAGACCCTGGAGCTGCACCTGCGCGAGAACGGCACCGTGGCCGCCATCACCGTGGACATGGGCGCGCCCATCCTGACGCCCAAGGATATTCCAGTGGCAGGGGAGGGGGACAGCTTTATTGCAAGGCCCCTGAACGTCAGCGGCAAGACCTGGTCCGTTACCGCCGTTTCCATGGGCAACCCCCACGCCATCGTCTATGTAGAGGATACCGGCAGCCTGGATCTCCCGGCCATCGGCCCGGCCTTTGAATGCCATCCGGCGTTTCCGGAGCGCACCAATACGGAGTTTTTGCAGGTAATCGACCGGCACACCATTAAAATGCGGGTCTGGGAGCGTGGCTCCGGGGAGACTCTGGCCTGCGGCACCGGGGCCTGCGCCAGCCTGGTGGCCTCTTATTTGAATGGAAAGACAGACCGGCGGGCCACCCTGCAGCTTCTGGGCGGCGACCTGGAGATCCGCTGGGATCAGGAGACCGGCCATGTGTTTATGACCGGACCCGCGTCTTTTGTATTTGACGGAGAATATCCGCTGTAACGATGAAACCGCGTCTTCCTGAGGGGGAGGCGCGGTTTTGCATATTCCCTTGTTGGATGACTGATTTTCTCACCTTTTTGCAGCGTTTGATGAAAATGACCCGGGCACTTCATTTTTTGCGAAGATACCCTATATTTTTAGTAGAAGAATTGTAAAATGCGTCAAATCTGCATAGCATCCGTCATTTCCTGTTTTCGTGAAAAATCCGCAAAATGAAATTTATGAATTATAACCCATCATTTATTTCACGTTTCTATGGATTTTAGCAGATTTTTCAGTTGACATATGCAAGTTCTCTGCGTATAATGTTCATCATAATACATTAAAGTGCGACTGCGACTCCGAAGAAAATGATGGTTCCCATCCGTTTCACGTCATTTTTCGGACAGTTCTATGCAAAGAGGTGCTAAGCATGTTAGAGCAAAGAAAACCCACTCCGCCCCTGTATGATCCCTCCTTTGAGCACGACAACTGCGGCATCGGCGCCATCGTCAACATCGACGGCTCCAAGGACTATGCCACGGTGGACAACGCCCTGGCCATTGTAGAGCGTCTGGAGCACCGGGCCGGCAAGGACGCCGCCGGTGAGACCGGTGACGGCGTCGGCATTATGCTCCAGATCCCCCACGAATTCTTCCATCAGGTGCTGCTGGAGGAGGGCGTGGATATCGGCGGAGAGCGGGACTACGGCGTGGGCATGTTCTTCCTCCCCCAGGACGAGCTGCCCCGGAACCAGGCCAAGAAAATGCTGGAGACCCTCTGTGAAAAGAAGGGCGTGAAGCTCCTGGCCTGGCGGCAGGTGCCCACGGATCCCAGCGTACTGGGCAAAAAGGCCCTGGACTGCATGCCCTGCATCATGCAGGCGTTCCTGGCCCGGCCCAAGGACTGTCCCAAGGGGCTGGACTTTGACCGGAAGCTCTATGTGCTCCGCCGGGAGTTTGAGCAGAGCCACGAGGACACCTATGTATGTTCCATGTCCAGCCGCACCATCGTCTACAAGGGCATGTTTCTGGTGAAGCAGCTGCGGCAGTTCTATCTGGATCTTCAGGATACCCGGGTGAAGTCCGCCATCGCTATGGTGCATTCCCGGTTCTCTACCAATACGAATCCCTCCTGGCAGCGGGCCCATCCCAACCGGTTCATCGTCCACAACGGCGAGATCAATACCATTCAGGGCAATGCGGATCGGATGCTGGCCCGGGAGGAGACCATGGAGACCGGCGTATTCTCTGAGGACGATCTGGGCAAAGTCTTCCCGGTGGTCAACGCCTCCGGCTCCGACTCCGCCATGCTGGACAACACCCTGGAATTCCTGGTCATGAGTGGTATGGATCTGCCCAAGGCTGTGATGATCACGATTCCCGAGCCCTGGGTCAACAACCGGGCCATGAGCCAAAAGCGGAAGGATTTCTATCAGTACTACGCCACCATGATGGAGCCCTGGGACGGCCCTGCCTCCATTCTTTTCTCCGATGGCGATCAGATGGGCGCGGTGCTGGATCGAAACGGTCTGCGGCCCTCCCGGTACTATATCACCGATGACGGGCGGTTGATCCTGGCCTCCGAGGTGGGCGTGCTGGACATTCCCAACGAGAAGATCATTAAGAAGTCCCGGCTGACCCCCGGCAAAATGCTGCTGGTGGATACCGTCAAGGGCCAGGTGGTCGAGGACGACGCCCTCAAGGATCGCTATGCCTCCGCCGCCACCTACGGCCAGTGGCTGGACAATCAGCTGGTGTACCTGTCCGATCTGCCCATCCCCAACCATGCGGTGCCCAAGTATACCCCCTATGAGCGGGCCAGAATGATGAAGGCCTTCGGCTATACCTACGAGGATCTGAAGCTCTCCATCGCCCCCATGGCCCTCACCGGCTCTGAGCAGCCCACCGCCATGGGCATCGACTCGCCTCTGGCCTGTCTCTCTGACAAGCATCAGCCCCTCTTTAATTACTTCAAGCAGCATTTCGCCCAGGTCACCAATCCGCCCATCGACTCCATCCGTGAAAGGGTGGTCACCGCCACCAACGTCTATGTGGGCACCGACGGCAATCTTCTGGAGGAGAAGGAGGAGAACTGTCATGTCCTGCGGATTAACAATCCCATTCTCACCAGCCTGGATATGCTGAAGATCCGCAATATGAAGAAGCCCGGCTTCAAGGTGCATACGGTCTCCATCCTCTGCTACAAGAACACCAGCTTTGAAAAGGCCCTGGAGCAGATCTGCAACTCCGTAGACCGTGCCTATCGGGAGGGGTACAATATCATCATTCTCTCGGACCGCGGCGTGGACGAGAACCATGTGGCGATCCCGTCCCTGCTGGCGGTATCCGCCGTGGCCAAGCACTGCGTCCGCACCAAGAAGCGCACGGCCCTGGGCCTGATCCTGGAGACTGCGGAACCCCGGGAGGTACACCATTTCGCCACCCTTCTGGGCTACGGTGCTTCCGCTGTAAATCCCTATCTGGCCCTGGAGTGCATCCAGGGGATGATCCAGGACGGCCTGCTCGACAAGGACTACTATGCCGCCGAGAAGGACTACACTGGCGCCATTCTCTCCGGCATCGTGAAGATCGCCTCCAAAATGGGCATTTCCACCATCCAGTCCTATCAGGGCAGCCAGATCTTTGAGGCCATCGGCATCAGCCAGGACGTCATCGATCATTACTTTACCGGCACTATCAGCCGTGTAGGCGGCGTGGGCCTGAAGGAGATTCAGGCGGACGTACACGCGCTCCACGACAAGGCCTTCGATCCCCTGGAGCTCAGCACCGACGAATCCGTGCCCTCTGTGGGCATCCATAAATTCCGGGCAGGGAAGGAGCGGCACCTGTACAGCCCCATGGTCATCCATCTGCTCCAGCGCTCCGCCATGACCGGCGACTATGAGAAGTATAAGGAATACGCCAAGCTGGTCAACGACCCCGGCAATATCGTCAATCTCCGGGGCGCCATGGAGATCCGGTTCCCGGAGGGAGCGGAGATCCCCATTGACGAGGTAGAGAGCGTAGAGAGCATCGTAAAGCGCTTCCAGACCGGCGCCATGAGCTTCGGCTCCCTGTCCCAGGAGGCCCACGAGTGCATGGCCATCGCCATGAACTCCATGGGTGCGAAATCCAACACCGGCGAGGGCGGCGAGCTCGCCTCCCGGTACACTGTCGGCCCCGACGGCCTTAATAAAAATTCCGCGGTGAAGCAGGTGGCCTCCGCCCGGTTTGGCGTGGACTCCAAGTACCTGGTCTCCGCCCAGGAGATCCAGATCAAGATGGCCCAGGGCGCAAAGCCCGGCGAGGGCGGCAACCTTCCCGGCAAAAAGGTCTATCCCTGGGTTGCAAAGACCCGGTATTCCACCCCCGGCGTGTCCCTGATCTCTCCGCCGCCGCACCACGACATCTATTCCATTGAGGATCTGGCCCAGCTGATCTACGATCTGAAAAACGCCAACCGGGACGCACGAATTTCCGTGAAACTGGTCTCCGAGGCCGGTGTGGGCACGGTAGCCGCAGGCGTGGCCAAGGCCGGCGCTCAGCTGATCCTGATCTCCGGCTTTGACGGCGGCACCGGTGCGGCCCCCAAGACCTCCGTGCAGAACGCGGGCCTGCCCTGGGAGCTGGGCGTGGCGGAGACTCACCAGACTCTGATCATGAACGGTCTCCGCAGCCGCGTGATCCTGGAGGCCGACGGCAAGATCATGACCGGCCGGGATGTGGCCATCGCCTGCATGCTGGGCGCGGATGAGTTCGGCTTCGGCACCACGGCCCTGGTCTGCATGGGCTGCATCATGATGCGGGTCTGCAACAAGGACACCTGCCCCATGGGCATCGCCACCCAGAATCCGGAGCTCCGAAAGCGGTTCATCGGCAAGCCGGAGTACATCGTGAACTTCATGCACTTCGTGGCCCAGGAGCTCCGTGAGATCATGGCAAAGCTGGGCGTGCGCACCGTTTCCGAGCTGGTGGGCCGCAGCGACTTTCTGAAGGTTCGGGAGGATCTGGCCGGCACCCGGGCGTCCCTGCTGGATCTCCATCAGATCCTGGACAACCCCTATGTGGGTGAGCGCGAGGGCAACGTCTACGATCCCGCGGATCACTACGATTTCAAGCTGGAAGACACCCTGGATATGAAGGTGCTCCTGAAGGAGTTCAAGAAGAACCTGAAGACCGGCGCAAAAAAGCAGGTATCCCTGAAGGTCTCCAGCACAGACCGCTCTCTGGGCACCATTCTGGGCTGTGAGATCACCAAGAGCTTTGGGGAGACCCTGCCCGAGGACAGCTTCACCGTCTGCTGCACCGGCGGCGGCGGCCAGAGCTTCGGCGCGTTCATCCCCAAGGGTCTGACCCTCAAACTGGAGGGCGACAGCAACGACTATTTTGGCAAGGGTCTCTCCGGCGGCAAGCTGATCCTGTATCCGCCCAAGGGAAGCCGCTTCAAGGCCGATGAGAACATCATTGTGGGCAACGTAGCCCTGTACGGCGCCACCTCCGGCAAGGCCTTTATTGCAGGCGTAGCCGGTGAGCGCTTCGCCGTCCGGAACTCCGGCGTTTATGCCGTGGTAGAGGGCGTAGGCGATCATGGCTGCGAGTACATGACCGGTGGCCGCGTCGTTGTGCTGGGCAGCACCGGCAAGAACTTCGCGGCGGGCATGTCCGGCGGCATCGCCTATGTGCTGGACGAAAACTCCGACCTGTATCTCCGGGCTAACAAGGAGATCGTGGCTCTGGAGTCCGTCAGCAGCAAGGCCGACGTGCTGGAGCTGAAATCCATGATCTCTGAGCATGTGGAGGCCACCGGCAGTCAGAAGGGCCGGGAGGTACTGGAGCACTTCTCCGAGTATCTGCCCAAGTTCAAGAAGGTCATCCCCAATGACTATAAGATGATGCAGAACATGATCGTGCGCATGGAGGAAAAAGGCTTCAACAGTGAGGAAGCCCAGATTGAAGCTTTCTACGCCGCCACCAAGAACGCTTGAGGAGGGATTACAGATGGGAAAATCGACTGGATTTTTAGAGTATCAGCGGCAGGATTGCCATGTGATCCCTCCGGAGGAGCGGATCCACAGCTGGCAGGAGTTCAAGCCCCTTTTGTCCCGTGAGGAGCAGCAGAAGCAGGCCGCCCGGTGCATGGACTGCGGCGTGCCCTTCTGCCAGGCAGGCATGATGTTTGGAAACGCCGTTTCCGGCTGCCCCCTGCACAATCTAATCCCCGAATGGAACGACCTGGTCTATGAGGGCAACTGGGCCGAGGCCTATTACCGGCTCCGGCTCACCAACAACTTCCCGGAGTTCACGGGCCGTGTGTGTCCCGCTCCCTGTGAAAAGGCCTGCTCCTGCAATCTGAACGGCGACCCGGTGACCTGCCACAACAACGAGCTGGCCATCATCGAGAATGCCTTCAAGCGCGGCCTGGTAAAGGCCCGGATCCCCGCCGTCCGCACCGGCAAGAAGATCGCTGTCATCGGCTCCGGCCCCTCAGGCCTAGCCGCGGCAGATCAGCTGAGCCGCCGGGGGCATTCCGTCACGGTATTCGAGCGTTTTGACCGGGCCGGGGGCCTGCTGATGTACGGCATCCCCAATATGAAGCTGGACAAGTCCGTGGTGCTGCGGCGGATCCATCTCATGGAGGCCCAGGGGGTTCAGTTCGTCTACAACGCCAACGTGGGCGAAAATGTGGACGCCCAGGAGCTTCTCGGTCAGTACGACGCGGTGATCCTCTGCTGCGGCGCGTCCAATCCCCGGGATCTCAGCGCCCCGGGCCGTGACGCCAAGGGCATCCACTTCGCTGTGGACTATCTCCGAGCCAACACCAAGAGCCTGCTGGACTCCGGCCACTCCGACGGCGCGTTTATCGACGCCAAGGGCAAGAATGTTCTGGTGGTGGGCGGCGGCGACACCGGCAACGACTGCGTAGGTACCGCCATCCGGCAGGGCTGCAAGCACGTTGTCCAGTTCGAGATGATGGGGAAGCCCCCTGTGACCCGGCTGCCCTCCAATCCCTGGCCCCAGTGGCCCAATGTCCTGAAGACCGACTACGGCCAGGAGGAAGCCATCTACCTTCAGGGGGAAGATCCCCGGATCTACAACACCACCGTGGAGGAGTTCCTGAAGGACGAGAACGGAAACCTCACCGGCGTCACCGCCGTGAACCTCAAGTGGGAAAACGGCAAGATGACCAAGCTGGACACCTATCAGCTGGATGTGGACATGGTGCTCATCGCCGCAGGCTTCCTGGGCTGTCAGAGCTATGTGGCCGACGCCTTCGGCGTGACCCAGACACCCCGAACCTGCGTGGCCACAGACGATGGCACCCACAAGACCTCCGTGGAAAAGGTCTTTGCCGCCGGCGATATGCGCCGGGGCCAGAGCCTGGTGGTCTGGGGCATCCGCGAGGGCAGGGAGGTGGCCCGGGAGGTAGACGAATACCTGATGGGCTATTCCAACCTGGAGGCCGTGGAGTAATACAATCCGACAAGCAGGAGATCCCGGAGAGACCATACATCTCTCCGGGATCCTTTACTCCTCCATGGCCCTGCGGCACATGGCCCGATACTCCTGCCGGATGTTCTCCGGCCATAAAATTTTGACTCTGCCGTTGAAGCTGAACACCCAGGAGTAGAACACCGGAGAGGCCGCCACCTGGGCAGAAAGAGTGAAAGTGCCGTCCCCCTGGGGCACCATCATAGCCCCGCTGCCAAACCGGTCCACAGCGCTGTTGATGAGCTCCATGGGGAATTGCAGCCGCACCGTGGTCTCCGTCCCCCCGAACATGCCGAAGACCTGCCGGGAATAGGCTGCCAGATCCAGATCCGCATATTCCTCCCGGCAGAGCCTGGGAGTACCGGTGAGCTGGATCTTCGCCATCCTGTCCACTCGGTAATGGGTCTTGCCCCGCCCCTGAGTGTGGGCCACCAGATAATAGTTCTCGCTGTCCCAGCACAGGCCGTAGGGGGAGGCCCGATAGTGCTTGTCCCGCTCCCGGCGGCTGCCGTCTACCTGATAGTCGAGATAGCGGAAGGTGATCTCGCTGTCGGTGTCGATGGCCTGATACAGAGCGTCCACATTATAATAGATGCTCTCGTTTTCCGCCTTGCTGCGTCCCACCAGCTGGAGCTGACGCCGGAGCTGACCGGCATTGTGGCGGCTGGTCAGCGTCCCCAGCTTTCCAATAAGCTCATAGGACTTCTTCTCCGTGATGCACCGGGAGCACTGCACCGCGTCCGCCAGCAGCTTCAGTTCTGGCAGCTGGAACTCCCGCTGGCCCAGATAATAGCCCTGATGGGTACGGATCAGATCCATGCCCGCCTCCTGAAGCACCGCGATATCCCGGTAGATGCTCTTCCGCTCCCCGGGGATCCCCAGCTGCTCCAGCCGCTGCTCCAGCTCCGCCGCCGTAAGCCGGTGGTTCTCGTCGGTCTCCTGGAAAAAGATATCCCGCAGGATCAGCAGCCGCCGCTTGGTTCCCTCAGTCTTTGCCATGATGATCCCTCCCCATGTATTTCTCTTAGTTTACCACAGATCCGGCCATACACCAACCCGAATCTTTCGTTTTCTTAGGAAAATGCCGGAGAATCGTGTCCCATTTTCTTGCTTTCTGGAGTATAATCTGCTATATTGTAGCTAAGCGATTACTTGTTACTGCGGAGGGGCCCATGAAGATTCTGGTGGTATCGGATATTGAAAGCAAATTTATCTGGGATCATTTTGACCCTGAGCGCTTTCGTGATGTGAAAATGATCATCTCCTGCGGCGATCTCTCCGCCAGATACCTGTCCTTTCTGGTGACCATGATCCCATGTCCGCTGTTCTACGTCCCCGGCAACCACGACAAAAAATATGAGCGGGAGCCGCCGGAGGGCTGCGTCAACATCGACGGCCGGGTCATCGAGTATAAGGGCGTCCGTCTCATGGGCTTGGGCGGCTGCAAGAGCCCCCATCCCTGCCTCTATGAATACTCCAACGACCAGATGTGGCGAAAGGTCCGCAAGCTGGAGCCCCAGATCCGCCGGGCCCGGGGCATCGACCTGTTTGTGACCCATGCCCCGGCAGTGGGCCTGGGGGACGGGCCGGATATCTTCCACGAGGGCTTCCAGTCCTTCCGGTATATCGACGATGTCTACAAGCCCGCTATCCATTTCTACGGCCACCGGCACCTGGGGGAGAACCCCATGGACCGCCGGGCCATCTACCCCTACAACGAAACGGTAATGATCAACGCCTGCGGCTACAAGCTGGTGGACTACGATCCCGGTGTTCCCATGGATCTGCCCCCCGGCGCTCACTCCATTGTGGAGATGCCCACACCCCAGCCGCCCCGGCGCTTTCCCTTTGGCCGGCCTCCGAGGTTCTGAGTCATGATGCCCTGACAAATTGTCAGGGCATTTTTCAGACCTTTTGGAGTTTTCTGTGGGGGATTCCGGTGATTTCTACGGTTTCGTCAGATATTTTACATAGTGTTTAGAAACATTACACAAACTTTGCATTCCCCCTTTCTCTTTTCTTTTCTTTCTGGTATGATATGATACGAGGGGATGCGAATGAAAATATACATTGTAGAAGACGATCCTGAGATCCGCGAGCTGGAGAGCTATGCCCTTCGCTCCTCCGGCTATGAAACGGCTGAATTTGCCGAGGGGTCGTCCTTTTTTGAGGCCCTGGGCCGGGAAAAGCCAGCCCTGGTGCTGCTGGATGTGATGCTGCCCGGGGAGGATGGCCTGTCCATTCTAAGAAGGCTCCGGAGTCAGGCGGATACCAGCACCCTTCCGGTGATCCTGGTCACGGCCAGATCCACGGAGCTGGACACCGTTCGGGGCCTGGATCTCGGTGCGGACGACTACATCGCAAAGCCCTTCGGCATTATGGAGCTGGTAAGCCGCGTCCGGGCCAGGACCCGCCATTTGCAGGCGGAGCCTGAGATCTGCCGCTGCGGCGGCATCACCCTGTCCGAAGCCAGCCGCAGCGTTGCCGTAAACGGCACGCCCTGTGAACTCACCTATAAGGAGTATGAGCTTTTGGCCCTGCTGCTTCACAACGCGGGCAGAGTTCTGACCCGGGAGCAGATCATGGACCGGATCTGGGGCTATGACTACGGCGGCTCCAGCCGCACCTTGGATATGCACATTAAGACCCTCCGGCAGAAGCTGGGGGACTCCGGCAGCCTGATCCACACCATTCGCAACGTGGGCTACCGGCTGAGCGATTCATAAAGGAGAAAAGGAAGGAATTAGGTTATGTCTCTGTTCGAGTTCTTTTCGCTGCTGGGCGGTGTTGGTCTGTTCCTATATGGTATGACCATCATGTCCACGGGCCTGAAAAACGCCTGCGGTGAAAACCTGCGAGTGATCCTGGAGCACGCCACAAAGAATAAGATCATCTCCGTGGTGGTGGGCATTGCCATCACTATGCTGATCCAGAGCTCCTCGGCCACGGATGTTATGGTCATCGGCTTTGTCAACTCCGGCCTCATGTCCCTGACTCAGGCCATCGGCGTGATCATGGGCGCCAACATCGGCACCACCATCACCGCCCAGATCACCGCGTTCAACCTCAGTGCCTACGCTCCTATGATCCTGTTTGTCGGCGCGTTCATGTATCTGTTCCTGAAAAAGGACATGCTCAAGTATGTGGGCTCCGTCATTATGGGTTTTGGTATGCTCTTTGAGGGCATCGCCCTGATGAAGACGGCCATCGCGCCCCTGGCGGAAACGGAAGCGTTTATCAGCATGATCTCCGCCCTGGAGAACCCCTTCTTGACGCTGATCTTCGGCGTACTGTTTACCGCACTCCTCCAGAGCTCCTCCTCCGCCACGGTCATTTTCCAGGCCTTTGCGGTGCAGGGCATCATCAGCTATGAGACCTCGGTCTATCTGGTCATCGGCGCCGCCATCGGCTCTGTGACCCCCAATATTCTGGCCTCCCTGACCATGAACCGCAACGGCAAGCGCACGGCGCTGCTGAACCTGCTGTTTAATCTGATCCGCGCGGCCATCCTCATGATCCTGATCTTTATCTTCCCGCAGATTCTGACGGTCATCAAGAGCCTGTCGCCGGGCAATGTGGCGCGGCAGATCGCCAATACCCACACCATCTTCGCCATCTTTGCCGTTCTTGTGATGCTGCCCTTCTCGGACTTTATCGTAAAGCTCACCCAGAAGCTTCTGCCGCTGAAGCCCGAGGAATCCCGGACAGGGGAGGAGCGGAAGCTCCTATATATGACGCAGACCGGCACGATCCCTTCGGCGGTGGCCCTTTCCCAGGCACACCGTGAGATCATCCGCATGGGCGAGATCGCCAGCCGGAATCTCAAAACCGCCGTCCGCTGCTTCTTTGACCAGGACGATTCTCTGCCTGAGGTGGTAGAGGAGACTGAGGACACGGTAAACTATCTGGACCGCTCCATTATCTCCAAACTGGTGGAGCTCCGCACCCTGGAGATGACCCCCAGAGATCTGAGCCGGGTCTACCACATGACCCTGGTGGTGGCGGATATCGAACGGCTTTCCGACCATGCGGAAAACATCATCGAGTATGAGGCACAGGTAAAGAGCGGCAAGGCCAGCCTGTCCCAGGAGGCCATGGACGAGCTCCGGCACCTGGCAGATCTCAGCCTCCAGTCCGTGGATCTGTGCCTGTCCATCTTCGCTGATGAAGACTATGACCGGCTTCAGGAGGCCGAGGATCTGGAGGATCTGGTGGACGACACCCAGGAGGCCATCATCAGCAACCATGTCAAGCGTCTGATGAACGCCACCTGCGATCCCATGGGCGGCGTGGTCTTCACGGATATGGCTACGGATCTGGAGCGCTGCTCCGATCACGCCATCAACATTGCCACTGCCCTCAGCGACCATCCCTCGTAAATACTTCTATTTGGACGCGCTGCATTCGATTTGCGGCGCGTCCTTTTTGCGCCGCTCCTGAGATTTTTAATAATTCTTTAATTTCAGAATTTTTCCGTTTTTGCTGGAACCCTCGGTGGCATTTTGCCGTCTATAGTTATGCTGAGAAAATTTCACCAGGGCACATCTATGACTTGCGCCCAGGGGCACTGGGAACTATAATAAGAAAACAGGGAAGTCAGGAAGTTCCTGCATTGGAGCGAAAGAGGGAGAAACATATGAAAAAGGTCACGCCTTTGGCGGCACTTAGCGCCGGAATTTGGGGAGTTTGTCTCATTTTACTGCTGTGCCTGTTTGGCATCGGCAGATATCATGGACCCGCCGCCGGTGCCGCCGCACCGAAAAGCACGCTGGAAAACCAGACCGCTGAAATTGATTCCGCCCAGGAGGCCTCCGTACCGGAGCTCACCCTGCTGGGCGATACAGATATGACTGTCACCGCCGGGTATGAGTTTACAGATCCCGGCTGTACGGCTAAGGATGCCGCAGATGGCGACCTGACCTCGAAGGTGACAGTGGACGGGACGGTAGACCCCCGGTTCCCCGGCGACTACACCCTGACCTATCAGGTGACCAACTCCGCAGGAAAGACCGCCTCCGCCAGCCGCACCGTACAGATCGAGGCTCCGGAAAAGGTGGTTTATCTGACCTTTGACGACGGCCCCAGCGAACATACTCAGCAGCTGCTGGACGTGCTGGACAAATACCATGTGAACGCCACGTTTTTCTGTGTCAATGTCTTCAGCCAGTATCAGGACATGATCGCCAAGGAGGCCGCCGCAGGCAACAGTGTGGGCATTCACAGCTACACCCATGACTACAATAAGATCTACGCCAGTACCGAAGCCTATTTCGAGGATCTCGATAAGGAGCAGGCGGTCATCAAGAAGCAGACCGGCAAGGAAACGAAGCTGATTCGCTTCCCCGGCGGCAGCTCCAATACCATCTCCGCTTTCAATCCCGGCATTATGACCACCCTGACCCAGCTGGTTCAGGAGCGGGGCTACCAGTATTTCGACTGGAACGTGGCCAGCGGCGACGCCGGCGATACCACCGAGACCGATGTGGTGGTGCAGAATGTTATAGACGGCCTTAAGGAACACAATACCTCCGTGGTGCTGATGCACGACAGCCTGGGCTACAGCGTAGACGGCGTGGAGCAGATCCTGAAATGGGGTCTGGAAAACGGCTACACCTTCCTGCCCCTGTGCTACGACAGCCCCGCGGCCCATCATCCCGTGAACAACTAAGTGCCCGGTGCTTCCAGACTCCCCCTCGGAATCTGGAGAAAGGAACCACTTATGCAGAATAAATCTTTGAAAATCAGCCTCGCGATCCTGATCGCGCTCTGCCTGCTGCTCTGCGCCGTCGTATTCTTAGGCGGCTGGAAGATCACAGTCACCCTGGCAGGGGACAGCGCCATGCAGCTGTCCTATGGAGACCGATGGGCGGATCCCGGAGCCACGGCTATTTTGTCCTGCCGGTTCGGCGGGAATCTCAAGGTAGACGTGACATCCGATGACAGCCAGGTGGATCCGTCAGCTCTGGGCGACTACACGGTCGCCTATCACGCCAAATTCCTGTGGCTGGAGGGCAAGGCCCAGCGCACCGTCTCCGTCATTGACGATGTGCCGCCGCTCATCACCCTTTTGGAGGATCCCGACGGCTATACCCCCATTGGCCAGGAATATGAGGAGGAGGGCTACGCCGCCGTGGACAACTACGACGGCAATATCACCGACGATGTGATCCGAGAGGAGAGAGACGGCAAGGTCTATTACACCGTCACTGATTCCTCCGGCAACACCTCCGAGAAGGTTCGGCAGATCCACTATGACGACCGGACGCCCCCGGTCATCTCCCTATTAGGCGACGCACCGCTGGTGGAGGAGAAGGGGACGGCATTCCCGGATCCCGGTGCCACCGCCATGGACGATGTGGACGGAGACCTGACCGCCAATATTACCACGGAGCTCACCGATGATTCCATCGTCTACTCCGTCACTGACAGCCACGGCAATACCGCCACTGTGAGCCGCGTCATCGACTATATCGACACCATGCCGCCCGTCATCGTGCTGTCTGGCAATGCGGAGATCACCCTGACTCAGGGCGACAGCTTTACGGATCCCGGCTACAGCGCCACCGACGCCGGTGACGGCGATGTGACGGATTCCGTGGAGGTTCAGAATTCCGTGGACACCTCCGCCCCCGGCGACTATACCGTGACCTATTCCGTGGCGGACTCCGCCGGAAATGCCGCCTCGGCGGTGCGCACGGTCCATGTGACGCCCGCCCCCCAGGCCCCCGCCGGAAAGGTCATCTATCTGACCTTTGACGACGGCCCCGGCAAATATACCCAGCAGCTGCTGGATATTTTGGCGAAATATGATGTCAAGGCCACCTTCTTCGTGACCAACGGCAGCCCAAAATACCAGGATATGATCGCCAAGGAGTCCCAGGCAGGGCACTCCATCGGCATCCACTCCTACACCCACAACTATGATCTGATTTACTCCAGCGAGGATGCCTTTTTCACGGATCTCCAGCAGATGCAGGATGTGATTGTCGCCCAGACCGGCCAGGCCACCAGTCTGATCCGATTCCCCGGCGGCAGCTCCAACACGGTCTCGAATATCACCCCGGGGATCATGACCCAGCTGACCCAGGAGGTACGGAACCGGGGCTATCAGTATTTCGACTGGAACGTGTCCAGCGGCGACGCGGGAGAGACCACCGACACGGATACCGTGGTGGCCAATGTCATCGCCGGGGTTCAGAAGCAGAACGTATCCGTGGTATTGCAGCACGACATCAAGAGCTTCAGCGTGGACGCCGTGGAGAGGATCATCCAGTGGGGCTTGGAAAATGGCTACACCTTCCTGCCCCTGAGCTATGACAGCCCTCCGGCTCATCACCATATCAACAACTGACGAAAGGAGCACTCCTTATGAATCAGCGAATCTATTTGAACGACGGCTGGCGTTTTTCCCCGGAATACACGGAGGATATGCGCCGGCTGCCCATGACGCTTTTACAGAGCGCCCCGGTGCGGCTGCCCCATACCATAGCGGAGACCCCCTACAACTATTTTGACGAGTCCATCTATCAGAAGATATCCTGCTATCAGCTGCTTTTGACTCCGAAGCCCGAGTGGGAGGGCAAGTCCCTGCGGCTGACCTTTGGAGCCGCGGGCCACAGCGCCCAGATGTATCTGAACGGAGAGCTGCTGGCAGAGCATCACTGCGGCTATACCGCCTTCACTGTAGATCTGACCGGGAAGCTCACCCAGGAGGAAAACCTGCTGGCTGTGCGCCTCGACAGCCGGGAATCCCTTAATATTCCGCCCTTTGGCCATGTGATCGACTACATGACCTACGGCGGTCTGTACCGGGAGGTATACCTGGACATTCAGGATCCCTGCCATATCCGTGACGTGTTCCCCAAGGCGCAGCTGACCCCGGAGGGTGTTCTGCTGGACTGCGAGATCTATGTATCCGCCGCCTGCAAAAAGGCGAACTGCCATACCGTCCAGAGCCTCTGCCGCCTGGATGGCAGTGTGGTGGCCCAGCTGCCCCGAGACAAGTCCAAATATCTGCTCCACAATGTGTCCCTCTGGTCTCCGGCGCAGCCAAACCTCTATCTTCTGCGGACAGAGCTGTTTCTGGGAGAAGAATCCGTAGATGTACGGGAGGACCGCATCGGCTTCCGGGAGATCGATTTCCGGGCCGACGGCCTGTATGTCAACGGAGAAAAGTTCAAGCTCCGGGGCCTGGACCGGCACCAGAGCTATCCCTATGTGGGCTACGCCATGCCCCGCTCCATGCAGTATCTGGATGCGGAACTGCTCAAAAAGGAGCTGGGCTGCAATGCGGTACGCACCTCGCACTATCCCCAGTCCCAGCATTTCCTGGACCGGTGTGACGAGCTGGGGCTGCTGGTATTTACGGAGATCCCCGGCTGGCAGCACATCGGCGACAGCAGGTGGCAGGCCCAGGCGGTGGCAAACACCCGCGAGATGGTGCGCCAGTACCGGAACCATCCCTCGGTCTTTCTCTGGGGCGTTCGGATCAACGAATCCCAGGACAACGATCCCCTCTACGAGAAGACCAATGCCGCTGCCCATCAGCTGGATCCCACCCGGCCCACCAGCGGCGTGAGATTTCTGCAGAACAGCAGCCTATTGGAGGATGTCTACGCCTTCAACGATTTCTCCAATGACGGGCGCCGCAAGGCGTGCCTTTCTAAGGCACAGGTGAGCCCGGATCCGAGCAAGGGCTATCTGATTTCGGAATACGGCGGTCATATGTATCCCGCCAAGGCCTTCGACTGCGAGGACCGGCGCACAGAGCATATGCTGCGGCACGCCCAGGTGCTGGACGCCTATTATGGCGAACCGGACATCGCGGGCGGCTTCGGCTGGTGCATGTTTGACTACAACACCCATAAGGACTTCGGCAGCGGGGATCGGATCTGCTATCACGGCGTCATGGACACGTTCCGGAACCGGAAGCTGGCAGGACTTCTGTATGCCGCCCAGCAGGAGGAGACGCCGGTGCTGGAGATATCCTCCTCCATGG
>CAKTEB010000017.1 GCA_934546685.1 uncultured Oscillospiraceae bacterium | reverse complement strand
TCGGAGGCCAGCATAGGCTCCACGGGGATTCGGCATAGCTTCTCCATGACGTACTTGCCCACGCAGCCCACATAATAGGCACTGCCGCAGGCCACCACATAGATGCGCTTGAGCCGTTTGATGTAGTCCGCATCCAAGGTGATGTCGTCCAGAACCACCTTGCCGTCACGGATCCGGGGAGAAATGGTGTTAGCCAGGGCCTTGGGCTGCTCGTGGATCTCCTTAAGCATGAAGTGGTCATAGCCGTTCTTCTCCGCGGCGGAGAGCTCCCAATCGATGTGCTCGGGCTGTTTCTGAATCTCGTTGCCCTTGCGGTCATAAAAATGGACGGAATCGGCGGTCATCTCCACCAGCTCGTCATCGTTGAGATAGGCAACTTCCCGGGTGTACTTGAGCACGGCGGTGACATCGGAGGCCACAAAGTTGCAGCCATCGCCAAAACCGAAGATCATGGGGCTGGACTTCTTGGCCGCCACGATGGTATCCGGCTGATCGGTGCAGATGGTCACGAAGGCATAGCTTCCCTCGATCTGATCCAGGGCCATCTGCATGGCGTCCAGCAGCTTGCCGGTCTTTTTATAGCAGTAGGCGATCAGGTTGCAGGCCACCTCGGTGTCCGTCTCGGATTTGAAAGTATAACCTTCAGCCAAAAGCATGGCCTTGATGTCCAGATAATTCTCCACGATGCCGTTGTGCACCAGCGCCACCTTGCCGTCACTGCTGACGTGGGGATGGGCGTTCACATCCGAGGGTGCGCCGTGGGTGGCCCAGCGGGTGTGACCGATGCCGATGTTGCCCGGCAAATTCTTGCCGTCATTGGTAGTTGCCGCCACGTTGGACAGACGACCTTCTTTTTTCACCAGATTCAGCTTGCCGTTTGCGTAGGTGCAAACACCAGTCGAATCGTAGCCTCTATATTCCAGCTTTGCAAGGCCATCCAGCAGCACCGGTGCCGCTTGGGTGTGACCAGCAAATCCTACAATACCACACATTTTTTAAACTCCTTGCTACCTTATTGGCACTTATTACAGTCACAAAGTGGCACAGGTTGTACTTGCAGTCCTGTGCCACTTTGTACATCATGCACTTTTTACGGCGCAGTCACTGTCTCTCCAGTATATACCTGGTAAATGAGATTCTTCGCCGTCTCCACAGTACTCTGATCTGGCACCATCACATAAGCCTTCTGGCTCATGGAGTAGGGCACCTGGCTGTCACCGGTTCCGTCCACACTGTAGGATACGATATTCCAATCTCCGCCCTTATCCAGCTGCTCCCGGACGATAGTGCTGAGGGTATCGTAGGGGATGCTGGTCTCGAAGCTGCCCTGGAGGGAATCCATCAGTGCGTTGTAGCGCACCAGCAGCTCCGGTGACAGTGCCTTATTGACCACAGCCTTGATCATAGCCAGCTGGTTCTTGCCTCTCTGTCGGTCTCCGGATGCAAATGCACTGCGTTCACGGACAAATTCCAGCGCCTGCTTGCCGTTGACCTGGTTTGCCCCCTGCTGGAAGGAATAGTTATCCGTGGAGAACGCATAATCGGAATTCACAGTCACGCCGCCCAAGGCGTCAATAATATTCTCGAATCCGGCAAAATTCACCCGGAAATAGTAATCCACGTTGACGTTGTATAGCATGGCCATGGTGTCCATGCATACGTTGACGCCGTAGATACCTGCGTGGGTCAGCTTGTCCTTAGCCCCGTTGGAGATGGACAGCGGCACATAGTAGTCCCGAGGCGTGGAGATCAGCGTCACTTGCTTGGTCGCCGTATTCACCGCCGCCAGGATGTTCACGTCGCTGCGGCTCTTTTCGATCAGTGCGCCGCGGTTGTCGATGCCACTGATGAACACTGTGAAGGTCATGCCCTCCTGGCTGCTGTCAGTGGATTCCTCACCCACATTGCCCGCCAGACGATCCTCCGGGATCTCCTCCTGAGGCGTTTCGGATACCACAACCTCCCGCTCCACCTGCTGCACCTGAACCTCCCGGAGCTTGGAAGCCGCGTCCTCATAGCCCTCCATCTCGCTGAGGAGATCGACGTAAGCGCTGTTCATGATGATTGCATCCACCTCAGAGCCAAGGATCCCATCGATAAGCTGGGCCAGTCCCTGGTATTCCTTGGTGGATAGCGTCACGCTGTACTCCTGCTCGATCTGAGAAATTGCTGCATCCGTGTTCTCACGATCCTGCTCTGTGAGGATACCGTAGGAATAGGAGCCAGCCACCTGGGAATAGTCGTTGGTATCGTCCGCACGGACGTAAATACCCACGGCCGCAGACTCTGTGCGCACGGTGGTGATCTCCTTGGCTGTGTTCAGGCCTTTAAAGACGTAGGCCGTGCCGATGCCGTAGACCACGCACATAAGTACCGCTAGGATCAGACCAATCACATAGCGAACGCGATATTTGGACTTCCAGGTTAGAAGAGCTACCAGCAAGACTACCAAAATTAGGGCTACAACAATAATCGCCGTGAATTTCACCGGAAGCAGCTTCGTCGCCGCCAGTGATACGATAAAAATAAACGACATAAAAATGGTTAGCAGCAAGGCTAGCTTGCCGATGAACCAATCTACACTTCTTCTATTTCGCATAGAGCGCTCCCTTCTCCTCCGTTGCAGTTTCATAGAAATCAATGTTCTCTGTTTTCATACAGTGCGCATATAGCATTTGACAAATTTCACGTGATATGTTTTCGTCAAACTTTCTGGCAAACAGGCATTGACTGGAAACTAATTCATTATAATCTTCCGCTCGAAATACATAGGGATTGCCGCGCTTCCAGTCTATATAGCGCATATTGGCGCGGCAGTCGTCTGATCCCACAGGCATATAGAGCTTATCTTCAAACTCTGAACCAATCATCAGCGTCTGTAGAAAGCACTCATCCACACAGCAACCACAGTGAAACGTCCTCTGGATCCAGCTCTTATGCGCCAGCACATGTTCCGCAAGCCGGTCTGTAATGCTGAACCAGTTGGAACCACAATATATCTTTTCGATCCCAGCAGATCGATAACGGTTCACCCGCAGCAAATTCTGCACCGCAACCACAGCACGCTCTACCGTAGTTACAATCTTTCCAGATCGCTTGATTCTCTCTTGAAAGAGATGATACACCTTCGCCCGCTCCTGCACCGGAGGATTTGCAGTAAAATCGTTGGTGCAGTAATGCACAAACTCCGTCCCAGCATTCCCATCGAAATACTCCCACAGTTCCCTTGCCGGCCTCAGCGGAAGATCTGCGCCAGAGAGCAAATGGTAGTAGCCGTAATCTGTATGGCTTGCCTTCGCAGCCTCCAGCAGATTAAGCTCTGCTTGGATTTGCGAATAACCTCCCCAATTCACCTCTATCCGATCTACAAAGGTAATCGGTGAGAATTTTGTGCAGCCCCGAACTGTGTCAGCGTCAAAATCCGAGGCGCACGCATCTATATGGATGTAGATATCATGCTGAGGAAAATCCAGCATCTCACACAGCATCCTCAGCTGTTCAAATTTGTCATGCGCGATGATTAGATACGCGTGCTTATTTGCAGTTTCTTCTCGCGCCATTGGCTCCTCCTTTTCGGCTATCCCGCAATAACGTCCATTCAACCTGTTCTTTAAAAAATGCTATATTATAGCACAGCACATCTGACATCTCATTCACATTCAATACCCGTGCTTTATTCTATTTTGTGCTTGCCAATTTTCTTCACGAGTATGCTACCTACCACTAAATACAATGCTGTGCACCAGAATGGGATACGCCACAAAAATTCCATACAGCCTATTGTGCTACTTCGCGGCATCATAAGCATCTCTCCTGTCCCGCACAGCATCAGCAGTCGAATTGCAGAATTGAAGCGTGCTGCCCGAAATATCCCTATTAAAAGCGCACCTATAAGCACACTTGCAACTAGGACACCGATCATATCATAATCCGTATAGAGTTCCAGAAGATAAGACGAGCCAGTCCCATGTCCTTCAAGGTACTGTTCACTTCCTAGTATTAAATAGGAGAGGTGATGGCTCATCGAATGACCTTCTGTTATCTGTAGCATATTATTCCCACTCGGGATAGCACTCATATGAAACATTTTTTGTGCAGGCACCCCATGTGCAAAGTAATCTACGATGCCACCAAATGTATAATTTGCAACTCCAGCATTCCTCAGCGCATTCATCTGTGCCATTCCCGCGCATACCCATGAGAATGTAACGCCTTGCTTAAAAAAGAAGTCAAGCGCAATTGCAAATATATTCAGCTCTACTGTGCTTCCCTCCCGAATATAGTTCATTGCCCCCAATAGGACAATTCCAATGGTACCGCCGCAGACAATTAGAATCTTCTCTGGTTTCCCAATCCATTTTTTTCGGTTTCCATAGGAATCGCGGAATACAAAGTATGTCAATGACAAGCATAGATTAAGAACTATTTTGCTTCGTTCTCCGCCTAGCGTTGTCGGAATCGCTGTCAAGACGTAGAATCCAAGTACCAAATAACTCATACGCTTACTCGGCAACGTTGCAAGGAAAGCGCACATTGCATACGGAAAGAATGTAGATGCTACATATACAACATATGGTAGTTGGCTTTGAAAGCCTGAATAATACGCAACATAAGAATGTCGAAAGATGAACGTGGCCTTTTCCACCTCTACGACAACCTTAAATACGCCAGAAACAGCAAACAGTAGAAATGCTAGAATTTGTACTATATGAGTTAGCTCCGCGCCAATCCCGCATACTCTATGCTTCTGTTTCTTCTGCAGCTCTCGGCTCTTTTTCTCCGTCCATTCCGCACTAATTCGCAAGCCAATCAACGAAATCAGCATACAATATACTGCACGAAATATCGAATCCTCTGTCGCTCCATATCCTTCAATTTGAATTGAAATCCAATCCCATCTTCTTAGCACCGCAATGATAGGTCGATCCAGCAGGAATACAAAGAAAGTAATATGAAACATAAGGAAAACAAATCTATCATTGATTCGTCTTGCTGCAAACAAAACATTATCTGCCCACATAATTACAGTCAAGGCCAGCAGCATACCGCTTGATTTCCCGGTAACCGCACAGAATATGAGCCCGAAAAACACAATTTGCAGTTTTCGTTGTTCTGCTTCTCTATATTTCATAACTTTTTGCGTAGCCATCCGAACTGTGTTTACCTTATCTTGCACAAAAGCACCACCGTTTCAATTCAAGTTAAACCTCCCACCGAAATACTGTCTTAAATGGCGTTGCAACATCTGTTGCAAAAATCCGATGTATATCGGCAATAGATCTCACCGGCTCATCCTCATAGATGATAACCTTCAATTTACTCTGAAGCTCCGCGTTTTGCATTAACTGAACCGCGCGCAGAAAGTCCTCGCGCCCCGATCTTGAACATCCTACCAGCGTCAAGCCCTTCTCCAGCACCATTCTGGTATTTACCGCTACCCGGTTCTCTGAAACCCCCATCAACATCAATGTTCCCTGCGGTGAAATGTACCGAATCACATCTTCAATGGCATTATAGCTACCTTCACCACCACAGCACTCAAACGCATGGTCAATCTCCATATCCTCAGGCAACTGATCTGATAAATAGGTCTCATGTACAAAGGAAAATGCCGCAAGTTTTCTCTGATTATGTCCGATCACAACAATTCTCGTCTCCGGCATCGTTGCTCTCAAGACCGATGCCACCACATACGATAAGCTTCCATCACCCCAGATGCCGATTCGCTTTTTCCGTTTATGCGCAGTATGCTGGAATCTCGTCACTGCATGAACAGCAACGCTCACAAACTCTGTAATAGCCGCAGTTTCTTGGGGTACGCCATCACAATCTACAATCCGATCTGGATCCATGTCAACAAGCTCTCTCATGAACCCATCATATCCGCTTGATAGGAAATGGCTTCCCTTGGCATAATTCTCATATACCACCGGATCTGGCCGTCCTGGCACATTGGGAATTATCACCACATGCTGGCCTCTATGAAAACTCCCCGTCGGATCATAGCACACAGTACCACAGCACTCGTGGATTAACGCCATCGGAAGCTTTTTATTCAGCACATTGATATCCCGCTGTCCATAATAGTACCGCTGATCCGCATGGCAGACTGCCATATAATCGGGGCGAATAATCACCTTTCCCTTGCAGGATAGATCTTCATACTTTACAGAAATAACCTTTGGCTGCACCAGCTGAAAAACCTGATTAATCAATCTGTACGCCTCCAACCATTGCCTGCGCGATCTGATAATCGCCTGGTGTTGTGATCTTTAGATTCGACGGTGCCCCCTCCACCAGATGAACCGGATAATTCCGAACTACACAGATTTTGCACGCATCCGTTAAGCTCTGCTTTTCCTGTTGAGACAGGGATTCATACAGTCTTCGGAGCAGCGTTACCCGAAAACTCTGAGGCGTCTGTCCCTGGTACATACTTCCTCGCGGCGGGATATCCGAGATTACGTTTCCATCCTCAGATACCACAATTGTATCCACCGCCGCAGTAACTGTATCCACTGCACCATGTTGGATTGCTCCATCAATATTCTCTTGGATCATCCGCATCGTTACAAAGGGTCGCACCGCATCATGTGTCACGATAACGTGCTCATCACTGGCCCCAAATTCCTGCTCTAGGGCATCCACGATATTCAAAATTGTAGAATTACGATCCGTTCCACCGGCAACCAAGCAAATACGTTCCTTACTCTGCGGAGTATACTTTTCTATCAAATTCTCCATATGACCGATCCAGTCCCCATGAACGCCCACATACACCCGCTCAAATCGATCACACAGCAGAAACTTTTCTAAAGTGTGCATAATAATCGGCTTATCTCCTAATGGCAGAAACTGCTTCGGCATGTCTGCCATATGCATTCTTGACCCCACACCGCCTGCTAAAATTGCTCCAAAAATCATATTTGATCAATTCCTTTCCGCAACTGCTATTCTTCGATCAGCTGGCGCCACTGCTTTAGAATGGTTTCCTTAGAAAACTTTTGGAGGTTATCCTGAGAACGAGCTGACATACTTTCACGCAACTCTGGTTCCTCGATCAGTCGACACATTGCTGCTCCCATCTGCTCCAGATTATAGGGCGGAATCAATATGCCATCCACGCCGTCCTGTACGATTTCACGCGGCCCTGTCATAATATCAAAGCTGATTATCGGCAGCCTATTTGCTTTCGCCTCAAGCAGCACCAGTGGCATTCCTTCCCGGTATGAAGGCAGTACATACATTGCATATTCTCCATACCGCTGGGATAAATCCGTTCGCATTCCAAGCAGCTTTACCTGTGCTTCCAGTCCCAATTCCGATATCAGCCGCTTCACCGTTGGCATCATCTCGCCATCCCCAAAAAGATCCAATGTCCAATCAGGGTGCTTTTCTGCCACTGGCGCAAATGCCTTCACCAGCATATCAAAGCCTTTTTCCTTGCCAAATCGTCCCGCCGAAACAATTCGCTTGGATTCTTTGGAATAGTTCTGGGAATGTGGTATAGCTAAATCAATCCAATTATAGATGCAACGAACCCTTTTCTTTTTTAGGTGAAATCTGCGAATGTAATCATTTTGGCTTTGCGCTGTCAGTGTCACCACATTATGACATGCCTTTGCAGCAATGTAACGCAGAACCACAATGTCCTTCTGATGCCACTGATTCATCAAGGCACCATGATCGCAAAATATCAGCTTTGTTTTTCCCATCCACCTCAGCGGTGCCATAAGAAAACCTGGATAATTTCCTTGAATAATGGCAACCTCTATCCCGTTTTCATGAAAATATCGTTTCACGATTGGGCATGCTAACCGCTGCATCTGACGCAATCTCGTTTCCTTTGAAAGTACTCTGCGGAACCGTACACGCGCATCTAGTGCGTATGCAGTCTTCCCATCTCCACATAGGGACAGAATATGCACCTCATAATAATCCGCAAGTGCATTCGCTAAAGATGCAGTCACTTGCTCAACACCTCCGCGAATAGACAAGTTATAATCAATCAGGCAAACCTTTTTCATGCCCCATATACTCCATATCTTTTCCTATTGGCATACGACAGCTGTTTGTACAGCCATACATTGATCTTCAGAAATATTGCAGCTATTCTGCGTGAGGGCGCAAAATATTTGCACCGAACAATATTCCACCAATTTTTCTTCAAGAATGTCACACTAGCCTGATACTGTGGAAGCTTTTGATACTTCTCCAGTTGCAGAAGCCGATCTAACACCGTAAAATACGCCCAGTACAGCCGAAACTCTGCCACAGGTAGTAGTTTAGGATAGTCCATCTTG
Source organism: uncultured Oscillospiraceae bacterium (assembly GCA_934546685.1). Lineage (GTDB taxonomy): Bacteria > Bacillota > Clostridia > Oscillospirales > Oscillospiraceae > HGM13006. Next base: position 28,226 of record CAKTEB010000017.1, on the reverse strand, counting down.
ACAAACTCCAGCGTTGCAAGATACGCATCCACGATATCCATAACGGTATTCAAATTACATTTGGTAGTAATGCTCCCCGATCTATGCCAGTAGTTATACAACGGCTCCGTTGTCACCACTACCCGCTTCGCCGAAGCCAACACTTCCGGCAGGAAGAACGCATCCTCATAGGTCCTTCCGACAATAAAACGTTGATGCCCACACACTTTCTTTTGGTAAAGTTTCCCGCACGCTGAGCCAGATATCTTCTTGCCCATCAGCATATATCGAACCGCATCTATCCCATCACAAGTAAAGTACTCCATATGGTCGTACTGCGGGTTTCTTCTGCCCTCATAGCAATTCATAACACTTCCAATTGCAATGGCCGCCTTATGTTCTCTCGCAAGTCCATAAAGCTTTTCTAGCGCCGTTGGCTCGATATAATCATCGCTGTCCAAAAAGAATAGATATTCCGCCTCAGCAGCCTCCATCCCACAATTTCTCGCGTCGCTCAACCCACCATTTTCCTTGTGAATGACACGAATTCTATCATCCAGCTTTGCCAAGCTGTCGCACATTTCTCCGCTATGATCTGTCGATCCATCATCAATTAAGAGTATCTCATAGTCCGAAAATGATTGCTGTAAAACTGAGTCTACACATCGTCCCAAGTATTCCTCCACATTATAAACAGGTATAATTACCGAGATCAGCTTCTCCATATAGCAACATTTCCTCACTACTTCTAATCATTTTTTCTCACAACACTCAGAATGCGGTCAATCATTATGCGAAACTCCCTCGGTTCCAGCAGTACATTAACCAAAACAAAAACCGCTGTTACTATAACGCCATCCAGCAGTGCCCAGCATAGCCAGCCGCCCCATCCGTGAACTTCTGTAGGCACAGTTCTTGCAGCTGCAGCGGTCAGCACCCCTGCCAAAATAATCCCTCGCAAAATCCTGAATAACGTCTTCTTTAGACTGCCCCTCATAAAACGGCTGGCATTGTAAAAGACTACATCCGTTGTGCGATACAGATAGGAAGCGCAGGTTCCTATCAGCACGCCGTAAATCCCCAACTTCCGAATTAACGCAACAGAAACCACGATATTGATAACAGCCTCCAGGATTGCACGGCTCCGTGTCTGTCGATAATGGCCCGCAGCACAAATAATCGTTAGCCCAGGTAGTCTCAGGGCCTGCAATAGTCCTGTCATCGTGAATAGCACTACCAGTCCCCAGCTCAAATAGCTGACGCCATCTGTAAAGCTTTTGCTGTATTGTTCTATGAAAGGATACATCAAGGATGCCATGCAGGTGTATGCAATAAAAATAACCAGGAAAAATGTATACTCATAGCCGCTGAAGCTGTTCCTTAGTACATTCTTTTCTCCACGCGCAATCACTTCTCCAAAGCCAGATCCCAGCGCATTGGAAACAGCGCTCATCAGCCCCTGCAAAGCACTGGCCACTAGATTGTACACGCTGTACACACTCACCGTTGTCAATGCATTCACCGGCAGCAGCAGTGTCAGCACGACTAAGTCCGTGCTTGTTACAATCATCCCCACAATCTGGTGTAGCAGTGCCGCCCATCTCTGGCTGAATGCCGCGTAATCAGGCGTACTATTAAAGCTAATATGCGGATAGTTCTTTTTCACATAGTATCCGACCGCCACACTGCGCAGCACATAGACCAGCGCTGCAGAGCCCTTTACTGCCAGTGCCGACCACTTCAGCTCCATCAATACGATGGAAGCAATCGTAGTGACCACAACTCCAAGGATCTGCGCAATAGAAATGACATACCCGCGCTGATCCGCCATAAGCAGCACTCTGTATTTTCCCAAGAAAAAGTAATCTACAATCCCGCTCAATGACAGCACAAAAATCATTGTGCGTATAAATACCGGATCTGTTATTTCGTTAGAAACCACAAACGGGTATGCAACAATTAAAAGCACGACCAGTGCCGCAAAAATCGCACCAGACTTTAGATAAAACCTTTTCGCCGCAGATACAATCCTGCTGACTTCACCCTCATTATTTTCGGCTAAAGGCAGATACAGCGCGACGGTCCCCGCCGCTCCGATACCGGCCTCGACAATCCCCATACAAGTGATAAACTGGTTGATTGATGATACCAAACCATTAACGGAGGATCCGTACAAGGTAATAAAGAACCTTGGAATCACAATGCCCGAAATTGCAGTTACCAATTGCAGCAATAGACTATAAAATACATTCTTCAGTGCTTTTTTCGTTCGCATTTGCTACTTATCCTTTGGTGATATAATACTTTATCCCTCGATACGCCAAATAACTTTTGTGCATATCCATAAACTCATATTCATGATGGCAAACTCTCTTTTCTGCCGGCGGTAGTTCCATATAATTTCCAAACGCCATGGTCAAATACTGATCCACATCACTTGGAATCGGCAGTTCATGTCCTTCAAAGCTACGGCGCACCGCATGATCAAACGTCTTCTTGGGATATTCATTTTGCATATAATGCGGCCCAGAGCACAACTCCGTAATGTAATCACATTCCTCTATAGGGTATTGTGTCATCTTTTTCTCGCAGTGTCTCCACACACGGTAGCGTCCATTCTGTGATGGGGCCAAAGCCAGTGCAAGCTTTCCCAAATGATACACAAGCTTCCCGTGATTTTCCGGCGCCTTTCCTACCACAAACAAGGAGTACAGTAATGCCCACATTTTCTGTGTTTTTCTTCTCCACCCCTTTGGGCACCCATCCAAAGGCAAGACATCCATCGGCAAGCCCTGATTGATATCAAGGTCTTTCTGGTATGTCTTGATAAAAGTTGTTGTATTATCGCAGATCGTCAGGAACTGATTCTGTATTTGGATATCCCTCGTAGGATACTGAATGGCGTAGCGTTCTGTATTCACCCACACCCGTTTGAGCCGTTCATAGTCCGGTCTGGGCATAAAGACATCTACATCATCATCCCACGGAATAAACCCTCCATTTCTAACCGCACCAATACAGCAACCACCGCACAAGAAGTAAGTAAGATTATGCTCTGTACAAAACTGATCAAAAAACAGCAGCATTTCCAGTCCCTTTTGCTGCATCTCATGAACCTGCTGCTCCGGAATTTCAAACTGAGCCAAGCCTCTATCCCTCCTACCGATTAATACGTCGCACCCAAAACGGCATATCAATTAGTCCAACCAACGTTCCTACGCCATAGCTCACATGCAGCAAAAAAAAGGCGGCTGGTAGCAGCAACTTTGCCGCAGTAATGCCAGACTTTACAAGTTCAGCCGCAGTACATGCTAGAATCACCAGTAAATATGCCGTCCACATGAGGACAGACAGCACAGGATATCCGACAATCGTCAAAATTGAAGTGAATAATATCCCCAGCACAAATACAAGTGGAATAAAATGATATAGAGAGAAGCACTTGGAGTTTACTCCCATCGTACGTCCAATCCAGAATCCGTTTAAGTATTTCTGCTTTACCAGCTTGCAAAGCGTGCTCCGTGTATATCTGCTTGCACTTATTCCGGGGTCCAAGCACAGCTGATAGCCACTTTGTCTGATACGGTAGCTCATATCGTTATCTTCCGAGCGCGGCAGGTTTTCATTGTACAAGCCGGTATGCTCAAATACTTCCCTTCGATACATTCCAAAGGCCATTGTATTTACATATTCTCGTCGCTCAGACCTACGAAATGGAGCTACACCTCCGCATATTGGCGAATTCTCAGCAAGCAGCAACAGCTTTTGGTAAGAAGAATCCGCCTCAGGAACACTCACAACTCTTCCTCCGCTTGCATACTCTCCAGACTCCAACACCTCAACATTTTTCCTTACAAACTCTCGCGGAACAAAGGCGTGAGCGTCCACACGCACAATCGCATCTCCTGAATAGTTTTTCAGCGCAACATTACAGCCGCACGGAATCTGTTTTCCAGGGTTGGTCAAAACCAGAATTCGTAGAAAATCTGTATGCTTGCTTGCAAACTCATCCATAATACGCTTTGTTCCATCCGTCGACATGCTATCGATCAGTAAAACCTCGATCTTCTCATGGGGATAATCCTGATTCTCAAGATCCTGCAGCAACTTCGGCAGCGTATGCTCTTCGTTATATGCCACGATCGCAAAGGATACAATCATAAATCACATTCCTCAGTTATTTTCTTTATCTGATCCATTTCCAATCCCCAATACCGCCAGCACCGTCAGCACCATGAACCGGATATCCTTCCAAAATCCGCAGTCCTTCAGCGCCTTCAGGTTATACTCCATCTTCCCTGGCAGCACCTGCTCCACATACACCCGCTCTACATCCTCAGCACCATCCAGCAGCTCCGCCTCATCCTTATAGCGAATGCTCGCCTCCGAGGTCACGCCGGCAGGAAGCAACAGCGTTGCCCACATTTCCGGCGTATACTGGGCCACATATTTGGGCACCTCCGGGCGTGTTCCCACAAAGGTCATGGAGCCGCCCAGGATATTTAGGAGCTGGCCGATCTCGTCCAGCCGACAGTTGCGGATCACACGGCCCACCCGGGTGATCCGGCTGTCGCCGTTGACCGTCACCTGCGTGCCGATTTTGTCCGCATTGCTGACCATTGTCCGGAACTTGAAGATCCGGAACTCTCTGCCATACTGGGTCACCCGCACCTGGCGATAGAATACCGGCCCTGGCGAATCCACTTTGATGGCAACAGCCAGGATCAGGAACACCGGTGACAGGATCAGCAGCATCAGGGCGGAAACCACCACATCGAAGATCCGCTTCAGCGCCAGGCTAAACCGTTTCTTTCGAAGCAGCTCGTAATAGGGCCGCACCGCATCCGTCTGCATCTGCGGCGGCAGCTTTTCCCACGCAATGATCCGCACTTACAGATACTCCTTCACGATTTTCGTATAGCACTCGATCACATAGGCCACGTCCTCGTCGCTGAGCTTCGTGTGGAGCGGCAGCGTGATCTCATTTGCATAACGTGCATACGCATTGGGGTAATCCTTGATGTCAAAGCCCAGATTACGGTAAGCCGTCATCATAGGCAGCGGCTTGTAGTGCACGTTGCACGCGATCCCCGCTTCCGCCATCTTGACAATGATGTCGTTGCGCTGCTGCTCCGTGATCCCGGGAATCCTCGTAATATAAAGGTGGCCGGAACCGCAATAATTCTCGCCGGTATGCACTAGTGTCTCTATCCCCAGGGGATGGAATGCCTCGTCATATCGCCGAATGATTTCCTGCCGCCGCTGAAGCAGTGCCGGGTAGCGCTCCAACTGCTTGAGGCCAATGGCCGCCATGATATCCGTCATGTTGCACTTATACCAGGGCCCCACAATATCGTATTCCCAGGCGCCAAGCTTCGTCTTCGCCAGAGCGTCCTTGGACTGGCCATGCAGGCTAAGAAGCTGGTACTGATGATAGAGCTTCTCATTATCCACGCCAGGAATGCTCCGCCAGGTGGACGCTCCGCCCTCGGCCGTGGTAAAATTCTTCACGGCATGAAAAGAGAACGATGAGAAATCAGCCAGTTCTCCGGCCATTTTTCCATCCTTTTGAGCCCCCAGCGCATGAGCACAGTCTGCCACCACAGCCACTCTGCCCATAACCTTTTGAATCTCAGAGCTAGGGCGGAACAAATTCTTCTTTCGCTCTACCGCCGCATAGATCCGACCATAATCGCAAGGCACGCCGCCCAGATCCACCGGAATGATTGCCTTCGTCTTCTCGGTGATAGCCGCTTCCATCTGATCGTAGTCCATCTCCAGAGAATCCTTCTGACAGTCCACCAGCTTCACCGTGGCACCCACATGGATAGCCGCCGATGCGGAGGCTGTATAGGTATAGGCCGGAACGATCACCTCATCCCCCGGCCCAATCCCGAGAATCCGCAGGTTCAGCTCCTCCGCCGCCGTAGCAGAGTTCAGGCAAACCACCTTGTCCGTGTGGCAGTACGCCGCCAGCTCCTGCTCCAGCTTCTTCGTCCGCGGCCCAGTGGTGATCCAGCCTGAACGCAGCGCCTCACATACTTCATTGATCTCAAGCTCGCTGATATCCGGCGGGCTAAATGGTATCTGTCGCATATATGTCGTCCTCGATTCAGTCAAACATCCCGCAAGGCAATAAAGGAAACGCCAAATTTCATTGTAAGAAAACGACTTTTGGTGCAAAATTTCCTTTTCGACACTATTTTCCTTTTTGCTTGCGCGAGGCAATTATACTATAGTTTTATAGTTATTGCAATATGCAACAAGCTAAATATCGCAAGAGAAAAGAATAACAGGTACAGCAAAGCCTACCAGATTTCATGTCTGGTAGGCTTTACTATACCTGATTAATACTACAGATATCGTATACAAGTAAGCACTTTCGGGCAAAGCTGGACGCCGCAAAGATGGTGCAGAGTATGTCCAGAGTTGGACGGTGTATTGACAATGGTCCGATGGAAGGATTCTGGGGAATCCTGAAATCCGAGATGTACTATTTGAGAAAATTTTCTAGCGAGCAGACACTGACTTCCGCCATCGAAGAATATATCCATTTCTATAATACCAAGCGCTACCAGAAGCGCCTTCGCTGCATGACACCTATGGAGTTTCACGCTGCTGCATAAAAAGATGGTCTCTGCCAATGCAGAGACCATCTCCAACAAACTATTTTTTGTTTTTTCACTGTCTACTTGACAGGGGACACTTCAATGTGCCAGAGACTTCGGGCTTCCCTTTATGAAATTGACAGGCGGATTGCCAGGGTGTCAACACCAGTTTTTGTATGTCGCAGGCCGTGCCTGAGCTGGCAATCCTACTGCCGCCGCATCTGCCGCAGGAACAGCACCACCGCCAGCACCGTGAGCACCACGGCATACCCCAGCACCCAGGCAAGATGCGGCAGGATATCCCCATAGCCGCTGCGCAATACTGCCCGCTCCAGCTCCACCGCGTGAACAAAGGGCAGCCCATAGGCGATTTTCTTGAAGGCGCCGCCCACCAGCTCCAGGTCGAACCAGGTGCCGGAGAGCCAGGCCGTCAGATTTGTAAACAGCGCCCCGCAGACGCCTCCCACCTGTCTTACATTCATCACACTGCCGCAGAGCAGCCCCACGGAGATGAACAGCAGAGAGATGGGTAGGATCAGCAGTACCGCCCACAGCAGATTCGGCGTAAGCTTTAATCCCAAAATCAGTGCCACAGCATAGCAGATGAGGCTTTGCAGCACCGCAATGGGCAGAATGGGCAGCAGATACCCCAGGATGAAGTCCCCAGCGGTCAGCGGCGTGGTATACAGCCGCGCGAGAAAGGCGCTCTCCCGGTCTCTTGCCACCAGGGTGGCGGAGAACAGCGTCAGGAATGCCAGTCCAAACACCGCAATGCCCGGTGCCAGCTGTCCGATCTCAAAGAGGCTCACCGGGACGTTGGCCTGGATCGCCGACAGCAGCAATAAAAGAACCACTGGGAATCCAATGCCGAACCCCAGATTCAGGGGATCCCGCAAAATCTCCTTGGCCGTCCGGCCAGAAAAGCTCAGAAATCTCATCTCGCCGCCCCCTTTACAATGGTCACAAAGGCGTCCTCCAGCCGCTCTGTTTCGGTCTGTTCCTTGAGGTCCTGTGCTGTGCCCACCACCAGGAGTCTCCCGTCCTTCATGATGCCGATCCGGTCCGCCAGGGCCTCGGCCTCCTCCATATAGTGCGTGGTCAGCACCACGGTGATCCGGCCCTTCATCGCCCGGATGCAGTCCCACAGCTCACTGCGTGCCAGCACATCCAGGCCCAGGGTGGGCTCATCCAGGAACAGGACTTTCGGCGTGCTGACCAATGCCATGGCGATGCTCAGCCGCCGCTGCCAGCCCCCGGAGAGCTTTCCGGCCCGCCGCTTCATCACCGGATCCAGGCCCAGCTGCCCGGACAGCTCCGCCACCTTCTCCCGGCCCTTGTCCTTTGGGATCCCATGGACGCCGCACATGAGCTCCAGATTTTCCTTTACGGTCAGGTTCTGGGCCACGGCAGTCTCCTGGGGTGATACGCCGATGATCTCCTTGACCTCCCGGAGCTGGGTCAAAACGCTGTGCCCCTCCAGCCTTGCGTCCCCAGAGGTGGGGCTGGTGAGGCCGGAGAGCATCTTGATGGTGGTGGTCTTGCCCGCGCCGTTGACCCCCAGCAGTGCAAAGAGCTCCCCCTGCCGGACCTCCAGGTTCAGGCCCTCCACGGCCACCGTGTCCGGGTATTCCTTTCTGAGCTGTTCTGTTTCAATGGCCAGCATGTCCTTTTCCCTCCCCATATCGGTATCGGAGGCCCTGATAGACGTCTGACAGAGTCTCACTGATAAAGTCCTCCTGCCAGTCGAGATACCCCGTGGCCACCATGGTGGCGATGCCGTGGACGTAGACCCACATCTCCAGATGGAACCGGTAGGCCTCCTCCTCGGTAACGCTGCAGTTCCTTTGGATCAGCTGGATCAGGGGGCGGATGGAATCTCGATCCTCCGCTATGGTCTCCCCGGTGCGATCCCGCATGAACAGCAGCCGGAACAGCTCCCGCTCCTGCCGGGCAAAGCGGATATAGGCCATGCCGCTGGCCTTGTAGGGCGGGTACTTCCCACTGGCCATGTCCGCTTGCAGATAGCTCTGGTATTCCAGATCCGCGGCGGCCAGCACCGCCTGCTGGACCTCCTCCATATTCTGAAAAAGCCCGAAAATGGGCTTTGCAGAGCTGCCCAGCTCCGCTGCCAGGGCTCTGGCGGTCAGGGCCTGGGGCCCGTGCTGCCGGGTAATGGTCAGTGCCGCGGCAATGACCTCTTCCCTGGTGAATTTCGATTTTGGCGGCATACGATCCCTCCTAAAACGCACGTTGCGCAACATCTGTTTCCATTATAGCTGCGGAGCATCAGAATGTCAAGGGCTCCGCAGCTGGCGTAAAAAGAACTGCACCCCAACCACAGCTCAGCATTGCCTAGCCGTTTGTTGGGGTGCAGCCCTTATGAAATCAACACCAATATTTTACCGTAGATTCTTGGAAAAAACAATATGCTCACTGCATATTTCCCCTCAGGAATTTTCGAGAAATCTGCCGGTAGTTTTTGTGAATTATGTTACAAAGATCATCATAATGTTATAGAACCATCGGGGTTTGGAGGCCGTTTTGGCACTCATCGCTCCTTCCGAACCAGCTCGATCAGCAGAAGTACCACGCCCAGTGACAGGAAAAACACAGCGAGTACGAAAAAGGGTGTCAGCTCCATTTCAGCCACCGTAGTCAGAAAGCGGCCCGGAGGCGTTGCCCAGGCGGAGGTCAAATGATTCCCGGCTGCCACAGCCACCGCCAGAGTCCAGATGCTGCCGATCAGGGCAAAGAATCCGCCGATCAATACTCTCTTCATGATACAGCTCTCCTTTTGTATGGATCGTCTTCTACGATTATAGCAATGGGCCTCGCTCTCCGCAAGCACAAAAAAGGGACCAGAGGCGGCTGCGCACAAATCAGTAATGATATTTCTTCCGCTTTGCCAGCAGGAACGCCACACCCACGATCATAGACAGCACCTCCGCGGCCACCACGGCGATCCACACGCCGTCTAAGCCCCAGATCAGCGGCAGCAGCAGAATCGCCGCGCACTGGAACACCAGGGTTCTCAGGAAGGAGACAATGGCCGAGGTCACGCCGTCATTGAGGGCCGTAAAGAAGCTGGAGGAGAAGATGCCGAAGCCCATGAACAGGAAGGACAGTGAGAAGATCCGGAAGCCGCAGACCGTCATATCCAGCAGCGCCTGATCATAGCCCACGAAGAAGGCCGCCAGGGGATGGGCCAGCAGCTCCGCCGCCAGGGTCATGGTCACGCCGAACACGCCGGTGATCACCAGGCTTTTCCGCAGCAGTCCCTGAAGCTCCTGGGGATGCTCCGCGCCGAAGTGGTAGCTGACGATGGGCGACACGCCCACACAGTAGCCCACGAAGGTGGAGGCGAAGATCATGCTCACATACATCATCACACCGTAGGCCGCAAGGCCGTCCTCCCCGGCCAGCCTCATGAGCTGGGCGTTGTAGAGCATGCCCACAATGCTCATGGAGATATTGCTCATGAACTCCGATGCACCGTTGACGCAGGCCTTTCCCAGCGCGCCGCCGTCGAACCGAGTCTTGCCCAGCCGCAGGAAGCTGCTGTTCTTCCGGAAGAAGTAGATTAGCGGGATCGCGCCGCCCACTACCTGGGCCAATGCCGTGGCAACGGCCGCACCGGCCAGCTTATGCTCCTGGGGCAGCAGCAGTACCAGAACCGCGTCCAGCACCATATTGGTAAGGCCGGACAGGATCGTGACCCCCAGGCCCAGCCGGGGCTTTTCCGCCGCCACAAAGAAGCTCTGGAACATCACCTGGAGCATATAGAAGGGCAACGCCACTATGACGATTCGGGCATAAATCACGCAGTATTTCAGCAGCTCGCCCTCTGCCCCCAGCAGCTTTGCCACAGGGCGGATCAGCGGGAGACCCAGGAGCGCAAACACCACGCCCACGATGAAGGCCGTATACACCAGCAGAGAAAAATACCGATTTGCCTTTTCCTTGTCCCCCGCGCCATAGGTAGCCGCCACCAGGGCCGTGCCGCCGGTGCCGAACATAAAGCCCACGATACCCAGGATCATCAGCGGCGGGAAAATCAGGTTGATGGCCGCAAAGGGCGTCTTTCCCGCGAAGTTGGACACGAAAAAGCCGTCCACAATGCTATATATGGACGTGACGATCATCATGGCGATGGTGGGCAGTGTAAATCGAATGAGCTTTTTATAACCAAAATGCTCAGAAAGTTGGATCTGCATAAATACTCCTTATTAGAATTACAGTTTGTCGATTTCCCGGCGCATACACGTCAGGTCCTTTTCAATGAGTGTGATATAGGTGCGGATCTCCTCCTCGGTCCAGCTGTCCAGGGCCGCCATCTCCGCCCCGAAGATCCGTGCTGCCGTATGCACCACATAGTCCCGGCCCTTTTCCGTCAGAACGATCTTTTTTGCTCTGCCGCTGTAGGGCTCTAAATACAAAATGCCGTCGGCCTCCAGCTTGCGGATGGCGGAGTTGACGGTCTGGCGGCTGATGCCGGTATTCTTGTAGATATCGCTGAGCAGGCAGTCCTCGCCCATATCGTAAATGTTGTAGAGTACGATGGATACGGCGTCACTCATTTTGAATTTCAAGGCCGCCTGGTGATAGAGCCCATCGATCTCCTTGGTCAAGTAGTTGATCCGGCGGATCATATCCACCCGCGTTTGTTCCATTAAGTCGCCCCCATTGTCCGAAATCATACAAATGGAATTATGGTACGATTTCGTACATATGTCAAGTGCAAAAGGGCGAGGGCCCGCGCATTTTCTGCGGCAGCCCTCGCCCGGGTTATGACGTGATCGTGCGGTTAGCCTTGAATTTTCTCCATTTGAGGCAGTATCAGCGGCTCCTTCGCCTCCCGAAGACTGATCGTTGTGTCAATATAGATCTCCTCCGCCTCCAACAGGGCCTGCCGCAGTTTTCCAGCTGACTCCCGTGCCAAGGGAATCTGTTCCAGCGGGTCAATAACGCTGTCGATTGCTCTGCACAAAACACCATACATTTTTTGATAGTCCGCCACTATTTTGTCCTCCTATCCGCAATACTTTTGTATATCGTAATTATTATACGACAAGAATTATTAAAGTGCAACGACATATCCAAGTATAATTTACGAAAAGTACAAGTAATGGAGGTTTGGGGCATGAAGGACATTCTCTCTGCAATCACTGCATATCGGGAAGAGCGCGGCTGGACGGAGTACCAGCTGGCAGAGCGCTCCGGTCTGCCCCAGTCCACCATTTCCTCCTGGTATCGGAAAAACATGATCCCCACACTGCCGTCCCTAGAAAAAATCTGCGCCGCCTTCGGCATCACCCTGTCCCAGCTGTTTGACGAGGGTGAGGAACGGGTGGCACTGACACCTTCCCAAAAGAAGCTGCTGGAGCAGTGGTCTCGGCTGAGTTCACGGCAGCAGGAGGCAGTATTCTCGCTGATCGAGCAGATGTAGCGCCTATCTCTGTCCCCCATAAGAAAAAAGCACCGCAATCACTTCTACCCAGAAATGATTGCGGTGTTACTATTATATGATGTATAGCCGACCTAAACTCAGCCCTTCATCTCCCGGTACAGCTTCTCCCGGAATTTTACGTCCTGGGCGGCCCGGAGGATGTCCTCCTGTCTGCCCTGCTGCATCAGCATCCGTGCCAGGTCTGCGGCTCTTTCCTCGATATTCGCCTTTCTGCTTGCGTAGGCTTCCTCAAAATTCACCATGAAAACGCACTCCTCTTCCCTCTCGTGTTGCCGCTGGCAGCGCCGTTGCTGCGCCGGTTCGGCTCCAGTCATGAGCTCAACGGCTATTATTTTAGACTTTTGAAAAGGGGTTTTCAAGGTGTCATTTGTCCTGTCAATATCTGACCTGTTCGGCAGCCTTCTCAGCCCCGCTTTGGATCAAATACCGCACAGAATGCCGGTATGTTCTGTTTGTGCTTTGGGCTTGACAAACCGGCCTTTCTCACCATTTCTCCCAGTGGACCCGGTTCTCCTCATAGCGGCTGTCTCTTTCCCCGGCGATCTCCCCCTCGGGATAACCCAGGGCGATGACGGAGTGAGGGATAACGGTATCCGGCAGACCGAACAGGGCCGTTTGGCGCTCCACCCGCTCCATCTGAGGCCAGGTGCCCAGCCATACGGAGCCGATGCCCAGCTCCTGGGCGCTGAGGCAGATATTCTGGGCCGCAATGGCTCCGTCAATAACCCAATAGTCCTTGGCGGGCGGGAAGGCCCGCTCCAGATCTCCGCAGACCAGGATCCCCGCGGCGGCGGTTTTCAGAGGTGCTGCCGCAGGGCCGTTGGCCTCGGCCATTTTCCGCAGCTGCTCCTTGTCCGTCACCACAAGAAATGACCACTCCCGGGCGTTCACGCAGCAGGGGCCGCTCATGGCCGCCTCCAGAATGGTATGGAGGTCCTCTTTGGATATGGGCTGATCGGTGAATTTCCGGGTGCTCCGGCGGGTGAAAATGGCGTCTAAAGTGTTCATAGCATGACCTCCCGGGGTTCTTTTTCTTGCAGGATAACACCGCTCCGCACTTTTGTCAAGCTATCGAACTATTCCAAAATGGTGCTGAACGATTCCATGTCCAGCACCGCTTTGATTCATATAGAGGCGTTCCGCACCGCCTGAACAGCGGCCAGGATCTTCTCCCGGTCCTTGACCCCATCGGTCTCCACGCCGCTGGACAGATCTGTCCCCCAGGGGTTCAGCCGCTCCACCGCTTGAGCCAGGTTCTCCGGCCCCAGGCCTCCGGCTAGGATATAGGGCCGGGTGATATTTCGCAGGTTTGACCATTCAAAGGTCTTTCCTGTGCCCCCGGAGCCGTTGTCCAGGAGGATATAGTCCGCTGAGGACTGCTCCGCCCGCTGTACGTCCTCTGGGCATGAAACCTTGAAGGCCTGGATAATAGGCGCCGTGACCAGCTTCCGCAGCCGGGCGATATACGCTTCGTCCTCCTGGCCGTGGAGCTGTACATATCGAATGATACCGTCTCCGGCCAGGGCGGCGATCTCCTCCAGAGGTGCGTTCACGAATACCCCCACCGGTGCGATGTCCGGAGAGAGGTTTTTCACCAAAGCCCGAACCGTCTCCGAGGATACATTTCTCCGGCTCTTGGGTACGCCGATGATGAACCCGCAAAAATCCGGCTTTGCCTCGTTGACATAATCGATATCGCAGGGGCGGCTGAGGCCGCAGATCTTGATCTTACTCATGGATGGTTCCTCCTCTCAGGGTGTCCAGCATGGCCTTTTTGTCCTTGGCCCGCATGAGGGTCTCTCCGATGAGCACTGCGTTGGTGCCGTTGTCGTAGAGCTTCTGGATGTCCTCATGGGTGCGGATGCCGCTCTCCGATACAAACAGCACCTCTGGCGGCACCAGCTGCCGGAGCCGGATGGAGTTGTTGGTATCCACCGTGAAGGTCTTGAGATCCCGGTTGTTGACGCCGATGATCTGGGCCCCCGCCTGTAGGGCCCGCTCAATTTCCCGCTCGTCGTGGGCCTCCACCAATGCGGAGAGCCCCAGTTCCTGGGCCAGTGCCATGTAATCCCTGAGCTGGCCGTCATCCAAAATGGCGCAGATCAGCAGCACCGCCGAGGCCCCCAGTGTCTTGGCCCCGTAGATCATATACTCGTCCACAGTGAAATCCTTCCGCAGCACGGGAATCGAGACCGTTCCGGTGATCTCCCGGAGATACTCGTCCCGGCCCTGGAACCAATAGGGCTCCGTCAGGCAGGAGATGGCCGAGGCTCCGGCGGCCTCATATTCCCTGGCGATCTCCAGATAAGGAAAGTCCGGGGCAATCAGGCCCTTGGAGGGAGAGGCCTTTTTCACCTCGCAAATAAAGCTCATGCCCGGAGCAGCCAGGGCCCTTTGGAAGGGAAAATCCATGGGGGCCGCCTTCGCCAGCGTCTCCGCTTGGGTCCGAAGCTCCGCCAGGGGACAATTTTGCTTTTCCTCCGCCACCCGTGCCTTCGTCTTTTCCGCAATTTCCGCTAAAATGCTCATTGGTTGCTGGCCTCCACAAACTGCCGGAGCTTCTCCATGGCTTTGCCGCTGTCAAGGAGATACTCCGCCAGCTTTACGCCCTCCTCCAGGGTCTTTGCGCTGCCCGCCACATATAAGGCCGCGCCGGCATTCAAGCAAACGGCCTGACGGCGGGGGCCCCGATCCCTCCCGGAGAGGATATTCCGGGTGATCTCCGCGTTCTCCACCGGGGTGCCGCCCACCAGGTCAGCCTTCTGGCAGCGGGGATAGCCGAACTGCTCCGGGGTGATCTCATAGAGCTTCGTGGCCCCATCCCGGATCTCACAGACCGCCGTGGGTGCGCTGGCGGAGATCTCATCCAGCTTGTCGGTGCCGTAGACCACCATGCCCCGGCGGATGCCCAGGTTCTGCATGACGGCGGCGTAGGGCTCCAGCAGACTCCGGTCATAGACGCCCATAACGCCCATGGTGGGAGCGGCGGGGTTGGTGATGGGCCCCAAAATGTTGAATACTGTGCGGATCCCCAGCTCCTTCCGCACCGGGCCCACATACTTCATGGCGCTGTGATAGGTCTGGGCGAACAGGAAGCAGATGCCCACCTGCTCCAGCAGCTCCCTGCACTTCTCCGGCGGCAGTGAGATATTGACTCCCAACGCCTCCAACACGTCCGCGGCCCCGGATTTGGAGGAGGCCGCCCGATTGCCGTGCTTGGCCACGGGCACACCGCCGCTGGCAATGACCATGGCTGCGGTGGAGGAAATGTTGAAGCTGTTGGAGCCGTCTCCGCCGGTACCCACGATCTCCAGCACCTCCATGTCGTGGGGCACCTTTGTCGCATGGGCCCGCATGGCATAGGCGGAGCCGCTGATCTCGTCGATGGTCTCCCCCTTCATGGACAGAGCCGTCAGGTAAGAGGCAATGAGGGTGGAGCTGACCTGGCCGTCCATGATCTCATCCATGACCTGCCGTGCCTCCTCGTAGGTGAGGTCTTCCTTCCGGGTGAGTTTTGCAATGGCTTCCTTAATCATGATGATTTCCTCCAATCAGGGTAAAAAAGTGTTCGATGATCTCCCCGCCCTGGGGGGTCAGAATGGATTCCGGATGAAACTGTACGCCGTAGATGGGCTTTTCCCTGTGCTCCACGGCCATGACCACCCCGTCCGCTGTCCGTGCGGAGACCTGAAGGCAGTCCGGGAGCTCCGCTTCCGGGGCGCTGAGGGAATGATAGCGGGCCGCCTGGAAGGGGCCCATGCCCCGGAACAGCCGGGATTTCGGATCCGGGATGACAGTGGATGCCTTACCGTGCATGAGCTTTTCCGCATAGGTAACGGTGCCCCCAAAGCACTGGCAGATGGCCTGATGGCCCAGGCACACCCCGAAGATGGGCTTCTCCAGCTTCCGGATCACGTCCAGGCACACCCCGGAATCCTCCGGTTTTCCCGGCCCGGGGGACAGGAAAACCGCCTCCGGATCCAGTCGCCGGATCTCCTCCAGAGTGATCTCCCGATTCCGGGCCACCCGGATATCCGCCCGATAGCTGCCGATGAGCTGGTAGAGATTGTAGACAAAGCTGTCGTAATTGTCGATCAAAAGGATCATCGGAGACCTCCTTCCGCCGCCTCAATGGCGGCCACCACGGCCCGGGCCTTGTTCCGGCACTCAAAATACTCCGTCTCCGGTACGCTGTCATAGACAATGCCCGCCCCAGACTGAACGCAGACCTTTCCGTTTTTCTTATAGGCCAGACGGATGGAGATGCACACGTCCAGGTTTCCGGTGAAGTCCATATATCCGATGGCCCCGCCGTAGATGCCTCTGGGCCGTCCCTCCAGCTCTTGGATGATCTCCATGGCCCGGAGCTTCGGGGCCCCGGACAGGGTGCCCGCCGGCAGGATCGCGTCTACCGCGTCCACCGCGTCCCTGTCCTCCCGGATCTCCCCGGACACTGTGGATCCAATATGCATCACATGGGAATACCGCTCAACGGTCATGTATTTCTCCACCTGGACGGTGCCCAGCTTACTGAGCTTGCCTAAATCGTTGCGCCCCAGATCCACCAGCATATTGTGCTCCGCCCGTTCCTTTTCGTCGGACAGGAGCTCCTGCTCCAAGGCCCGATCCTCCTCTGGGGTCGTTCCCCGGGGCCGGGTACCCGCCAGGGGGAAGGTATGGAGCACTCCGTCCTGGAGCTTTGCCAAAGTTTCCGGCGAGGCTCCGGAGACCTCGATATCGTCACTGGAGAAGTAGAACATATAGGGCGATGGATTGGTGGTCCGCAGCACTCGGTACACGTCAAACAGGCTGCCCTCAGCCTGGGCCTCCATGGGATTGGACAAAACCACCTGGAAGATATCCCCCTCGTGGATATAGTGCCGGGCCCGCTCCACCATGTCCATGTACTTCTCCTTGGAGAAGCACAGCTCTAGGGGCGTTTTCAGCTTTAGGGGCCGGAACACCGCCCTGGCCCCGGAGGAAAGCAGCGCCTCCATCTCCTGGAGCGCCCGCTCCGCCGCATGATAGGAGCGCTCCGGATCCTGGGCGTCCACCCCGGCAATGAGGATCAGCTTCTGCCGGTAGTTGTCGAAGACGATGACTCGGTCAAAGAGCATCAGGTCCACGTCCCGGAAGTCTCCGGCCTCATCGCTCTGCCGCCGGAGGCTGGGCTCCGCGTACTGGATATAGTCGTAGGAGAAGTAGCCCACAAAGCCGCCGGTGAAGGGCGGAAGCCCATCCAGCTTGGGGCTCTTGTACTGCTCCAGCACTGCCCGGATGGCCTCCCCGGGGTGCGCTACCTGCCGGGTCTCCACCTTGGGGATCTCGGATTCCGGGTCATAGGTGAGCTTTAAGCAGCCGTCCTTACAGGTGAGCTCCAGCGTGGGGGCATAGCCCAGGAAGGAGTAGCGGCCCCAGGTCTCTCGGCTCTCGGCGCTCTCCAGCAGATAGCAGTGCCGGGAGGCGGCCCGGAGGGTACGCATGACCTCAATGGGGGTGAACCGATCAGCGTAGAGCTCCCGGCTCACGGGGATCCGCCGATATTCCCCGGTCTCCGCCAGAGCCTTGACCCGGTCAAGGGATGGATACATAGCCATTACCTCCTTGGGGACAAAAAAAGACCGTCCCCGACATAAAAATGTCAAGGACGGTAAACATACCGCGGTGCCACCTTGATTCACGGATAGAAACATCCGTGCGCTTTGCGAGATACCAGCATATCTCCGGCAACTGACGTATGCCCACACGTCGATCATACTGAGATCCCAGGATCCGTTCCGAACGCCCTCAGCGGCCCATTGTGACAGTCCGCCTTCCGCCCGGATCCCACCATCCCGGACTCTCTGAGGGGGCAAAGCTGCCTTTACTTCCGCTTCAACGGTTTGTTTTTGTTGTTGGGCCGATTATACACGCAATCAAACCTACTGTCAAGAGGGTATTTCAAAAAAATTTGATAATTTAACGCAGCATCACAAAAACGTGAAAAAGCACTTGACAAACGCCTTTTCCGGCGTTATAATCGCCTCAATTTCACAGCAAAACTGACGACTGAAAGGAGTAGCCTCAGCTATGAACGCATAGAGAGCCGCGGACGGTGGAAGCGCGGCGGGGAATTCTGAGGTGAATGGATTCAGGAGGGTGGGAAGAACGGCCCATGGCCCAGTAATGCCCAACGGTGTGGCTGCCCGTTACCGCAGCCGGCGTATGTTTGTACGCATGAGGTGGGCGCAATGCGCCAATTTAGGTGGTACCGCAGAAGTGTAAGGCTTTTGTCCTAAGAGATTAGGACAAAAGCCTTTTTTGTTACCCATAAGGAGGAAATTTACCATGAGCAAAGGACGATTCGGACAGTTCGGCGGCCAGTATGCCCCGGAGACCATGATGGCGGCCCTGGAGGAGCTGGAACAGGCCTACGAGCATTTCAAAAACGACCCGGAATTTAACCGGGAGCTTGATTTTCTGCTGAAGGAGTACGCGGGCCGCCCCTCGGGCCTCTACTATGCGGAGAAGATGACAATGGATCTGGGCGGGGCCAAGATCTACCTGAAGCGGGAGGATCTCAACCACACCGGCGCACATAAGATCAACAACGCCCTGGGCCAGGTGCTCCTGGCCAAAAAGATGGGCAAAACCCGGGTCATTGCCGAGACCGGCGCCGGTCAGCACGGCGTGGCCACCGCCACGGCGGCGGCGCTGCTGGGCCTGGAGTGCGAGGTCTTTATGGGCGAGGAGGACACCAAGCGCCAGGCCCTGAACGTCTTCCGAATGGAGCTGCTGGGCGCCAAAGTACACCCAGTCATGAGCGGCACCCGCACCCTGAAGGACGCGGTCAACGAGACCATGCGGGAGTGGGTCACTCGGATCGCCGACACCCACTACGTCATCGGCTCCTGCATGGGCCCCCACCCCTTTCCCATCATCGTCCGGGATTTTCAGAAGATCATCGGTGAGGAGATCCGCCAGCAGTGCCTGGAAAAGGAGGGGCGGCTGCCCGACGCGGTGCTGGCCTGTGTAGGCGGCGGCAGCAACGCCATCGGCACCTTCTACGACTTCATCCGGGAGCCCTCGGTGCGGCTCATCGGCTGCGAGGCCGCAGGCCGCGGCATCGACACCTTTGAGACCGCCGCCACAGTGGCCACGGGCCGGGCGGGCATTTTCCACGGCATGAAATCCCTATTCTGCCAGGACGAATACGGCCAGATCGCCCCGGTGTACTCCATCTCCGCGGGCCTCGACTATCCCGGCATCGGCCCGGAGCACGCGGAGCTCCACGCCAGCGGCAGAGCGGAATATGTGCCTGTCACCGACGATGAGGCGGTCTCCGCCTTTGAATACCTGGCCCGCACCGAGGGCATCATTCCCGCCATTGAAAGCGCCCACGCCGTGGCCTATGCCCGGAAGCTGGCCCCCGCCATGGGGAAGGATCAGATCCTGGTAGTCACCGTCTCTGGCCGCGGCGACAAGGACGTGGCGGCCATCGCAAGATACAAGGGGGTAGAAATCTATGAATAAGATCACAGCGGCTTTCCAGCAGGGCAAGGCCTTTATTCCGTTTCTCACCGGCGGCGACCCGGATATCGAGACCACTGAGGCTCTGATCCGGGCCATGGCAGAGGCCGGGGCAGATATCATCGAGATCGGCGTGCCCTTTTCCGATCCCATCGCCGAGGGCACCGTGATCCAGGAAGCCAGCCAGCGGGCCCTCCAGGGCGGCGTCACCGTGGATCAGCTCTTTGACATGGTGATCCGGCTCCGGAAGGATATCTCCATCCCCTTTATTTTCATGGGCTACGCCAACTCCGTCTACGGCTATGGTGCGGAAAAATATATGGCCCGGTGCCGGGAGGCGGGTGTAGACGGCGTGATCCTGCCGGACGTGCCCTTTGAGGAGCATGCGGAGTTCCAGGCCGTGCTGGAGCAGTACGGCGTCACTCAGATCTCCATGGTAGCCCCCACCTCTCAGGGCCGGGCCAAGGCCATCGCCGAGAGAGCCCAGGGCTTCCTATACTGCGTATCCTCCCTGGGTGTCACCGGTGTGCGCAGCAGCTTCAGCTCCAATATCTCCGAGATCATCTCCCTGGCAAAGTCCGCAGGAAGCGTTCCCTGCGCCATCGGCTTCGGCATCTCCACCCCAGAGCAGGCCCGGGAGATGGCCCAAATCGCCGACGGCGTCATCGTGGGCAGCGCCATTGTAAAGCTCATTGCCCAGCATGGGAGAGACAGCGTGCCGGTGGTCTACGACTATGTAAAGTCCATGAAGGATGCCATTCGGGGTTTATAATTCCATAGACACAACTTGCCCCCGGCCAGCGGCCGGGGGCAAACCTGTATTTACATCTCGGTGATGACCTTGTCCTTTGCCCACATGGTGTCCTTTGCCTGGCTCCAGGGTGTGTCGAAGGGCGTATCAAAGAAAGTGCGTACCTTGACCTTCTGGATCTTCCAGGCGTCCTCGGCCTTCACGAAGTCCAGAGCGTACTCCTGCCAAACGTAGTTGGCAGAGGCCTCCAGATTTGCGGTGTCGGTTTTGTCCGGCGTGGCCGTGGGATTTGCGGGATCGTAGAGATTCGTCTCAATGCCCGGGGAGAACCAGGTGCCGTGGGCGGACTTGCCGTCGGCGCTGACGGTCAGGGCGTCAGAGTTCATGTTGTGGATCACCAGCGCACCGCGCATCTTGATGTCCATACCCGGATCGTTCCGATCCCCCTTCATGGCCAAAGCGGCCTTCACCGCCTCATAGCCCTTGTAGCTGACATCGGGCAGGGTCAGCTCGGCCTCGTCGCTGGTATCCCACAGGGCCAGCAAATCGTTCATGCGGAAAGCGGAGTCAAAATAGGACAGCTTTCCAACCAGGTTCCGGCAGGCCTGAGCGGCCTCCAGCCGGTCACAGGCCAGATTCAGTTCTTCCAGTGTCATATTTTTCTCTCCTTTCAGCAGCAGGGGCCAATGTCGTCAAAATGGGCATAGGGCACAGGGGGCTGGGGCTGATCCGCGGGATAGATGACATCCTTGCCCCAGATGTAGACCATGCCGCTTCCGTCGGACTTGCCGTCGGCGTTGGTATGGGACTTGGGCATCTTCTGGGGATATGCGGTCCAGTCCACATAGCGGGAGCACTTGAACAGCGGGAACAGCTGCATCTTCCAGATGCGCCATACGCCGTCGTCGTCCAGGATAAAGTCCACGCTGTACTTGCTGTAGGCAGTGATGCAGCGGGTGGCCTTCTTGCCAGCAAACCGTCCCTTGGGCTCGGGATCCTTAGGTGCGGGGCCACCAGGACCGCCGGGGCCGCCGGGACCGCCAGGACCGCCGGGACCGCCAGGACCGCCGGGACCACCAGGGCCGCCGGGACCGCCAGGGCCGCCAGGGCCGCCAGGACCGCCGGGACCACCAGGGCCGCCCGCAGGCGCTGCCATTCCGGGCGGCAGCATCATGGGCTCATCGGCGCTCCAGCTCTCATGACCGTAGGAGAGCCAGCAGCCCTTGGCCGTTTTTCCGTCCTCGGCCACCTCGATGACCTCGGTGTCCAGGGGATGGATGGAGCACATGGTGGGGCCGACGGCCTCGGTGCCATTCTTCTCCGCTTTGTCGAACACGTCGCCGTGATCCTTGAGGTAGCACTCCGCAACGCCCTCCCAGCCGTCATAGCGGCCCCAGGGCATCTGCAGGCGGCAGTCCTCCCGATGGCTCCAGAGCTCCACGGCATATTCCCGATGGCGCTCCATGTTGTGGAGATAGATGTACCGGCTCATGAGGTTCCGGCAGGCGTCCACCGCGTCCAGGCGCTGGAAGGCCAGCTTCAGTTCTTCTACAGTTCTCATTTGGATTTCCTCCCCAGTACGTCGCTATTCCAGGTCTTATAGGGCTTGGGCGGATAGCACTCCCAGAGCCGGATGGGATCGCCCAGGTGCCAGGGCTTCTGCTCCAGAGCCTGGTCAGGCTGCCGCTTGGCGGCAATGGTATCCCAGTCGGTGGACTTCAGCTTGCCCCAGTCCTCGTCGAATTCGGCGTTGAACATGGGATAGATGGTCAAACGCCAGAGCTTCCACGCGCCGTTCTCCGGCACAAAGCAGATATCCGCCTTATACCAGATCCAGCGGGACTCCCCGTCCTTGCCGGTGGTGACGGTCTGGAACATCCAGCAGCCCCGGGCGCTCTTTGCGTCCTCGGCCACCTCCAGGCACTCGGTCACGGCACAGTGGATATCCAGAATCCCCTTCCGATCCTGATCCGTGTCCTCCAGCAGGCACTTTTCGATGGAGGCCTTGGTGATATATTTGCCCCAGGGCAGCTCCAGCAGCAGATCGTCCCGCTGGGCAAAGGCATCCGCAAAGGCCTTCATATTGCCAAAGGCCATATCCCGGCACAGCTGGCTCACCAGCTGATGGCAGGCCTCATGACCCGTGAGCTTCTCGCAGAGAAGCGTTACTTCTGTGATAGTAGGTTCCATACTTGACTCCTTTCTTTCCGCTATGGATCAGTGGGGCATGGGAGGCTTTGGGCCACCGGGGCCGCCGGGCTCACCTGGGCCGCCCGGCATCGCCATAGCCTTTTTCCCGGTCACCTGGCCGGGCTTCTTATCCGGCTCTGTGGAATAGACACAGATAAAGCTGCCGTCCTGTCCGCCCACAGATACGCTGGGGCAGCCCTCCGCCAGGGTCAGGGCCAGGGAGCCTGTGATAAAGTTCGGGGCCATGCCCTGCATATAGATGTGCTTTCCCCGGAGTTCCTCCGGCAGCGCCACCTTTTTCAGGAAGGACGCCTCATAATCCCGAGTATCCGGCTCAAAGTGCAGGAGAACGCCGTCCTGGAAGGGCTCCGTGGTCAGGGTCACATGGCCCTGGGGATCATTCTTGCCGAACTCCAGCTTCTCCATGGGAATATCGCCGCCCAGGGGCGGGATAAACAGCGCCACAGTCTTGGGGCTCAGCTTCAGGGCCAGATAGCAGGCCAGCCAGGCCTGGGGATGGCCGTCCAGGGTGATCTCGTCGGCCCCGTCCGCCTCCAGCAGGGCGATCATCCGATCTGCCCCCTGGAGATCCCACTGATATTCCAGACTCATGCCCCGGGGCCCGGGGGCTTCCCTGCTGGGAAGCCCTAACTGGGCGCCGATATCGTTGATGTTGTACATTTTTTTCACGGAGCTCTCCTCCTTATGCCGCGTTATAGCGCTCCACGGCAGTGGTATAAATGTCGATCATATCCTGCACGCCCAGGGACTCGCAGGTGGAAACGTACTCGTCCCACTCGGTATCCAGGTCGGCCTCGCCGGTGATGAACTTGGCAATCTGCGCGGCAGAGTAGGTGGAAACCTCGTTGAGAGCGGCGTTATACTCGGTGCTCTCCTCGGTCTCCAGCGGCACGTTGGCTACCATCCACTCATTGTCGGAGGTGCCGGTCCAGATGTCGCTGGCTTCCTTCTGCGCGTCGGTGTAGCCTGCGTACATGCGGGTGTAATCATTGACGAAGGGGCCGCTCATGCAGGCGTACTTCTCAATGGCGATGGGCAGGGGCAGGCCGTCGGGGTTGCTGGTGATGAGGTCGGTGAAGTGGGGGTTGCCCTCCGCGTCCAGCTCATAGCTGACGCCCTCCTCGCCGTAGTTGTTGAGCATAAAGCCCTTCTTGGTATACTGGAAGTCCAGCCACTGGGCAGCCAGCTCGGGGTTGGAGCAGGTGGTGGAGATGCCGGTGCCGATGCCCAGCACCAGAGAGTAGTTGTGGCACACATGGTTCTTGTCGCCTTCCTTCTGGACGGCGTCAGGGATGGCGGCCAGGGTCATGCCGCTGGAGCTCTTGCCCTCGAACTCGGTCATCATGGCCGCGGTGGAGTAGAAGATGCCGGTGCGGTCATGGGAGATGAGCTCGTCGGGAGCATACTGCTCGCTGGCGGTGTAGGTGGCGAAGTCAGAGTAGATGAGGCCCTCGGAATACCACTCCTTCATCATCTCCAGAAACTCCTTGTACTCGTCGGTGATGGGGCCGTAGAGCACCTCGCCGTCCCGGCAGAGCATTTCGCTGCCAGTCTGATAGCCTGCGGCCAGATAACCGCTGACGGTGCCGGTGTAGGGGATCCACAGAGCCGCGTCCGCGCCCTTGTCGTTCTTGAAAGCGGTGAGCACATCGTGGTAATCGTCATAGGTCACAGGGGCGTTCAGGCCCAGGTCGTCCAGCCAGTCCTGACGGATCACGGGGCCCAGGTTGATACCGTAGCCCTCCTTATAGAAGGCGTAGGCCATGGGCAGGGTGCCGTCTTCCAGCTTGGAGTCCTTCTCATAGGCCTTGAGGCTCTCGCGGATGGCCTTGTAGTGGGGCATGAACTCGTCATAGAGGTCGTTCAGGGGCATCAGCATCTCATTCTCGATGGCCGCGCTGACACCGCCGGTGAGCATATTGGCGTTCTGGATCATGTCCGGATAGTCGCCGCTGGCGGCCATCAGGTTCAGTGTCTGGTTGGCGTTCTCCATGTTGGCCAGCACCAGATCGATGTGGACGCCGGTGAGCTCCTCGGTCTCCTTGAGACGGGCCTGCTCATTATAATCGATCATGTTCTGGAACGCGCCGGCGGCAGGATACCAAAGGCTCAGGGTCTCGCCGCTGTCAGACAGGGTGTAGTCGTCGGGCTCCGGAGCCTCGGCAGCGGTGCCGGTCTCCTCCGTGGAAGCCTCGGCAGAAGCCTCTGCCTCCGGCAGAGAGGTCTCCACCGCCGGAGCCTTGGGCTCCTCCGCGGCAGGGGCCGCAGTCTGGGCGGATGCCTCAGAGGCTGAAGATTTGGCGGAATCCGTTCCGCCGCCGCATCCGGCCAGCAGGCCCAGCATCATGGCAGACGCCAAAAGCATGGATACAGTCTTTTTGCACATCAATGAATGGTCCTCCTTCTAAGTTTTTTGATGTTGCTCCCATCATAGCCGTCCGAGAGGAAAAATTCCAGCTTGTTTTTCTTCGCATTGCGCAGATTCTTCGATTTCGTAGAAACTCACAGCTTTGTGCGCAAATCAAAGATATTGCGCACCGGATCCGCTTCTCTGCGCAGAAAAATGTGATATAATGTGCTGGATCGATCCGATATCACCCATCCTCAGGAGGAGGCCCCTATGGAATCCAGCGAAAACACCCGGCGTGCCCAGCTGGTGCGGGAAAACCAGCGGCTCCGTCAGGAGCTCTATGAATGCCGGAAAATGCTCCAAAACATCTTTATCCGTAATCTCATTGAGGACAGTGTCAATCCGGTCCACACCAGCAATCTAAGCTCCCAGCTGGAGAAGAACGGCATCACCCTGCCCTATCCGGACGTGATGGTCTGCACCCTGGCGGTCATCGGTCTGGGCTCCACCAACGCTGGGGAGTCCCGGCACCCAGCTACCCACGAGGAATTCAACCATCTCCGGGATACGGTGCTGCTGGTCTGCGGCGGCATGCTGAACGTGCAGCACATCTGCTATTCCGCCGACGCGGGCAGCGAGATCCTGCTTCTTTTGAATTTCCAGCAGCCCCCGGATCGGGATCTTACCCACCGGGAGATGGTGGATGAGGTGGCGGAGATCATGTCCCGGGCGGTCCTATACCTTCAAAACAGCTACTCCATCCTCATTGCCGTGGCCGTCAGCGAGCCTACCCGGAATCTCCGGGATCTCACCCGGATCTGGCAGGAATCCCGTGCTCTGTTTGAGGAGACCAGCTCCTATACCGAGAGCCGGGTTCTGAATCCCTACGACGTCTCCGCCGAGGGGAACACCGAGGGCTACCGGGCCTACAACGACAAGCTTTTTTATAACGCAGTGCTCACCGGGGATTTCCGTCAGGCCCGAGCCCTGACGGACGCCTACATCGACACCTTCTCCCAGAGCGAAAACGCCCTCTGGGAGCTGAAGCCGCCGCTGAAAAAGCGGCTCCGCACCGCCGCCACTCTGTCTCCCAGCCCCGGCGGCCCCAAGCAGCTCCAGGTGGGTGCGGAGATCGATACCCAGGTCTCCCGGTGCAAGACCCTAGAGCAGTTGGAAAATCTGCTGGATCAGTTCTTCAAGGCCTATACCCCCGACACCGCCTCCACCGGGAAGCGCACGGATCCCATCCGGCAGTACGTCCAGAGCCACTATGCTGACCACGAGCTGTGCATCGAGCTTCTCTGCCGGAAATTCGGCTACAGTCCCTCCTATCTCAGCCACCTATATAAGCAGGAGCAGGGGGAGAGCCTGGTGGATGAGCTGACCCGCATTCGGGTACAGGCCGCGAAAAAGCTGCTGTCGGGCACCAACGACACCATTACAGACGTGGCCCAGCAGGTGGGCTATAACAGCGCTTGGACTCTGACCCGGGCCTTCCGGCGGCAGGACGGCATCTCCCCCACCCAGTACCGCAGGAACTTGGCCGGAGGCATATGATTATTATTGGGGCGCGCCGGAAGCCACGCCGCAAGCCGTCTGCACCCGGGCCAGAGAGCCCCCTTTGGGGACTGCGGCTACAAGAAAAAGGGGGATGGTTGACATAAGGCCATTCCTTTCCCCCAAATCGTAAAATTTATCATAATTAAATCATGGGAATCACCGCAATCTCTATTGCAATCTGTATTAAAATGTCGTATGATGGCATTACAGAATTATGAACGGAGGCGACCCTATGAAAACAAAATGGAGGCTCACAGGGATTATTCTGGCTCTGGCCTTGTGCCTGAGCCTGATGCCCATCCCGGGGTGGGCGGCGGACGTCGCGGGCTCTGTAGATACTTGGAACGGAACCGCTGATACGAGCTGGTATACGGGGCATGAAAGCGACACCGAATACCACATTACCACTGCTGAACAGTTGGCAGGACTGGCGCAGCTTGTAAACGCCGATCCCGGCAAAACTACATTTTCCGGAAAGAATTTTTACTTAGAGAATGACCTGGATTTGGCCGGGCATGAGTGGATTTCCATTGGAACCGTCTACGGCGGAGATCAAGCGGACTATAGCTTTTGTGGAACCTTTGACGGCCAGGGGCATGTGATCTCTAACCTCTACTCCCACGACTCCTATACCGATGACTATAACGAAGACAATAATTTGCTCCGTAACGCACTGTTTGGCAACGTCTATAATGGCGAGGTTAAAAACCTCGGTGTTGAAAACGCTGAAATTTGGATAGATCCGCTTGATGATAGTGCTGCTGGTAAAGGCATTCTAGTTGATTGGCTCGGTGCCTCCAAGATCACAAACTGCTGGACATCTGGCAGCATCTATAGCGGTTCAAGAATTGAAAAGAACATTGGTGGCATTGTGGGTGTTACCGTGCGAGACTGCACCATTTCTGGTTGCTATTCCACCGCAACACTTACGGGTAATTTCACCAACTCCACCGGGTATTATACAGACCCAGACAACTTGCCCCCTGATACCATTGGCGGTATTATTGGTGCAAGATTTGACGGCAACTTAACTGTTACAGATTGCTGGTTTAGCGGTAAAATTGTTGTCAACTCCGTTTTGGCCGCTGTTGGCGGAATTATTGGCTACACAGATACCGAACTAGGCGAATCAACTGTTGAAAATTGTATGGTCGCTACCACTGATATGGGCGCAGACAGCGATGGTAATACTTGCTGGGTAGCCTATGCTCTTGGCGGCACCGCTGAAAATAACTATTATCCCGATAGCGATAAGTATGATGTCACCCCTATAGACGACCAACTGACTCCCGGCACCGCTGTCTCCGACTTCACCTCCGCTGACGTACTCACCGGCCTCCGGACCAACGCCGGAGCTGGTATTGAGTGGGTCGCCGGTATCAACCACCCCACCTTCTCCTGGGACAGCCGGAACATTCCCGCTGACTACACCGCCGTGGACGAGGCCATCACCGCCGCCAAGGCCGTAGACAGCACCCTTTACTCCAACTATTCCGACGTACAGACCGCCATTGACGCAGTAGACCGCACCAAGAACATCACCCAGCAGGACGAGGTGGACGCTATAGCAAAGGCCATCACCGATGCCATTGCCGCTCTCACCTATAAGCCCGCTGACTACACCGCGGTGGACGCCGCCATTGCTAAGGCTGGCGCTCTGGACAAGTCCAATTACAAGGATTTTTCCGCTGTGGAAAAGGCCATTGAGGCCGTAGACCGCACCAAGAACATCACCCAGCAGGACGAGGTAGACGCTATGGCCAAGGCCATTACCGATGCCATCAGCGCCCT
>CAKTEB010000016.1 GCA_934546685.1 uncultured Oscillospiraceae bacterium | reverse complement strand
GGCCTCCCTGACGGTCTTGCAGATCTCCTGATAGCTGGTGTGCTTCTCCAGCTCGATGGTGAGATCCACCACGGATACGTCCAGGGTGGGCACCCGGAAGCTCATGCCGGTGAGCTTGCCGTTCAGGGCGGGGATGACCCGGCCCACGGCCTTGGCTGCGCCAGTAGAGGAGGGGATGATATTGCCCTCAGCCGCGCGGCCGCCCCGCCAATCCTTCCGTGAGGTGCCGTCTACCGTCTTCTGTGAGGCGGTGGTGGAGTGGATAGTGGTCATGAGGCCCATGCGGATGCCGAAATTGTCGTTGAGGACCTTGGCCAGAGGGGCCAGGCAGTTGGTGGTACAGGAGGCGTTGGAGATCACCTTCATGGTGGCCGGATCGTACTCCTGATTGTTGACGCCCATAACAAACATGGGGCTGTCGTCCTTAGCGGGGGCGGAAATGATGACCCGCTTTACGGAGGGACTATTAAAATGGCCCATGCACTTTTCCGCGGTGGTGAACTTGCCGGTGGATTCAATGATGTACTCGGCGCCGGTGCCGGCCCAGTCCACATCACCGGGCTCCTTCTCACGGAACGTCACGATTTTCTTGCCGCACACATAGATTGCATTGTCGTCGAAGCTCAGCTCCCCAGGGAAAATTCCGTGGACGGAGTCGTACTTCAGCTTGTAGACCATGTAGTCCGGGGTGACGGTGTTGTTGATGGCGACGATCTCGATATCGTCCCGGAATGCGGCCTCACGAACTGCCAGTCGTCCGATTCGGCCAAAGCCGTTGATACCCACTTTTACACTCATTGCCAGATATCTCCTTTTCTGTATTCAATTATGCCAGTGAGCGGGGCCTGCCAGGGCCGCGCGCTTCATGGGTATTATACTCTATCATCCCGGAAACGTAAAGGCCTTCCGGTTCTTTTCCAGGGATTCCGTTAAAAAAATGTGGACTGTGACGTAAAAAGTGGGATCTTTCCGTTGCTTTTCGTCATTTTTTCAGGTAATATAGAGATGTAAGGTACAGTGTATTTTCCCAGGAATTGCAAGGCTTGATTTCATCGGGACCTGGAAAGCCTAAGAGCGGGAAGATGGGAGGAGACCCTATGATCGAATGGACGTCGGAGCAGCTTTGCTCCCTGCTGGAGATGAGCAGCCAGCCCCTGCTGCTATTCCGTGACCACACCCTGGCCGGGCACAATAAGGCCGCCCTGCGGCTGCTGCCGGAGCTCACCCTGGGCGACCAGGCCCAGGCGCTGCTGCCCCAGGAGGCCACTGAGTCCCTGCGCCTTTTAGAGCTGGATCCCAAGGCCGCCCGGCTGCTGACCGCATTCATAGCCGGAGAGGAACGGGAGCTTCGGATCACCCCCTGGCAGGACATGACCCTAGTGGAGATCGCCCCGGCCCTGGCCCAGTCCCAGGCGCTGCTGGCCTCTGTGGCCCAGGGGCTGCTGTCTCCCCTGTCGGGGCTCATGGCCGTGACCCCGGAGCTGCTGCGGCAGCTGCCGGAGCCCATGGATCCGGAGGTGCAGAACCTGGCCGCCCAGGTGAGCCGGGGCACCTATGCCCTGTTCCGGGCTGCCAACCATCTCCGGCTGTGCAGCGACATGGGCAACCTCTCGGTGTCCCTCCAGAGCGGCAATCTCTCCAGCTGGCTCTCGAGCCAGTACGACCTTTTGCTCCCCCTGGTGGAGAGCGCCCGGCGGACGCTGGAGCTCCAGCTGTCAAAACGGGACTATCTCTGCCTTTTTGACCCGGAAAAGCTGGGGCTGGCCCTGCTGAACCTGATGACCAACGCGCTGAAATTCACCGCCCCCGGAGGACATATAATACTTCAGCTGAAGAAAACCGCCTCCAGCCGCATCTGTTTGGTGGTAAAGGATGATGGCTGCGGCGTGGCTCCGGATCAGCTGGGCATGCTGTTTCATCGGGCCGACAGCCCCCGATTGCTGCCCGATCCCCGCTGGGGGGTGGGCTTGGGGCTGCCTCTGGCCAGAGCCATTCTGCAGCAGCACGGGGGCTCCCTGATCGTGGAATCCCGGGAGGGCTCCGGCACCAGCGTGTATCTGGCCCTTCAGTACAGTACCCGGGCCACCATGCAGCCGATCCGCTCCGGCATCCAGCGGCCTACGCCCTATGGGGGGTTCTCTCCCGCGCTGGTGGAGCTGGCAGACGCCCTGCCGGGGAAGGTATACGATCACCGGGATGTGGACGGATGACCGGCCCGGGCGGCAAGAGAATAATTTGAGGTGTCACATCGTGACAAATGAAAAATGGGGTGCATTGCGGGACTTCCTGCAATGCACCTTTTTGTCTGCTTGAGTAAGATTTTTGTTCAGCCGCAGTAGGCACGAGCAAGGGGGGATAAGCGGAGCGCCCCTTGCGATTAAAATTCGGGCTAGGCACCAATGCGAACACGCGACGCAGCGATTCGTCAAATCCTGTCCCTATTAACCCCAAGGGGATGCAAGGGGCCGAAGCCCCTTGCCACGCCTTTCTTCCATATCTTTTGTCGTGCAACGAAAGATATGGCCGTCGGAGACCGCCAAACAACGTAGTGCGCCATAGCTCTCCTCCAACAGATAGAAAACAGCAGAGCCCCCGGCTCTGCTGTTACGGCTTCTGATATTCCATGAGCTCTCCGATCTCCACATCCAAATACGCGCACAGCTTACACACCAGCGCCGCATCAATCCGCTGAAACTCATTCCTGCAATACCGGTTAAAATTAGACCGCGGAATATCGAGATCCCGGCAGATCTGATTTTTCGAGATGCCCCTTTCCCGCAGGAGTTCCTCAATATGAAGCACCAGCCGACCGTATTCCACCGAAATCTCCCCTTTCCTTGCAGCCTCATTATATAGCATACTTCCCTATTCCGTAACTCCCTATATCGTCATCCACCATTCGATAGAAAACAGCAGAGCTTCCGCCCTGCTGCTGCCTATTTCGATATGTACTACCGCCCCCTGTCCTCCGTATCCTCCGGCAGCAGAATGTCGTATTTGACAAGCAGATCCCCAATAGCCTCGTCCAGCAGCCTGCTCTTGGGCACTCTGGTCTGCTGAGAGAGCTGGTCGAACAGCGGGATCAGTTCGTTCTTCAAGGATGACGTAAACCGTGTACGGTACTTGAGATATGGTTCTGCTATGACTTCCACCTCCCGTAATCATAGTGATATTGTAGCCTAGAAATATTGTGCAAGCAACTGGTTGAATATAGTGCCTATATAGTGTATATTATGAGTAGCAAAAAACCCCTGCTCACGTTCATGAGCAGGGATCATCGGTCGGGAATATATTCGATTACGTCCTGTACCCGGCAGGATAGGATCCTACAGAGGTCATTCAGGGTGGCCATGGTGATATTTCGGTTGTGCTTCAGGGAATCCAGCGTACCGCGGCTGAAGGAATAGTCCTTGATGAGGGTATAAGTGGTCACGCCGCGCTGCCGCATGGTTTCCCAAAGGGGCTCGTAAGAGATCATAGGCAATCCTCCTATGATTCTTATTATATTCTGCCCTTTAGGAATTGAACATTCCCGACATATTGGGTATAATCATAGTGTCATTTCAGAATGAGGTGATCCCATGGACGTTAAAACCTGCGGCTTTCTCTCCCACACCGCCAGCCGCTTCCGCTTCGGCTGGGACGAGGAGTCCCGGGACTGTGCGATGCTCAAGCAGGTGATGCTTCAGCAGATCCAGCGGCTCCGCATCATGGGCTGCCAAAGCTTTTATGTGGTGCCGGACTCCGGAGCCTCCCTCTGGTTTGGGGAGCTTATCAATCTGCTCCGGCAGCAGGACCCGGAGCTGCTGCTCCAATGCATCCTGCCCCATGAGGAGATCGCCAGCAAGTGGCATCCGAACCTCCGGGAACGGTACTTTGCTCTGCTGGAGCAGTGCACCCATCTCACCGCCGAGACCCGGCCCGGGGATCCGGCGGCCACGGAGCTGGCCCTAAACCATATGCTCCGGTACTGCGATTTTGTGATCGCGGTCTATGATCCCGCCTCCAGCCGGGGCGACCCGGTGGATCGGGCCGCCGAGGCCCTCCAGCAGTCGGGAAAGCCCTGGCTCGCCATCCACCCGGACACCCTGGAGCTGGAGGGCTGTTCGGTCTGGGGCTGACCCCTTCCCTCTCATACATTGCAAAAATCCTCCCGCCAAAAGCGGGAGGATTTTGTATCTCAGATATTACCGAGCCATGTAGGCATCATAGCAATCCTGGTAGATGTCCAGGTAATCCTGAATGCCCATGTCCTTGATCTGCTGTACGAAATCGTCGAACTCGTCCAGGGACTTGTCGCCGGTGATGAACTTGGCGATAGACTCCATGCACAGGGTCTGGATGTCGGAGTAGATGTTGGCAGCCTCGGTGCTGTCGTCTGCGGACAGCGCCATAGAGGTGGGGATCACATACTCGTCGTCCATGCCGGTGGCCCAGATCTCGGGAGCAGCCTTATCGACATCGGAGTAGCCGGAGGCCACAGCGTTGTTGTCGATGACGCAGTTGATGGTGCCGTTGGAGGCATAGACCAGCAGAGCGTCACGCATGCCCAGGTCAGAATCGGTAACCAGGGAGGTGAAGGTGGGAACGCCGTCTACATACTCGAAGCCCTCGCCCTCAACGCCGTAGTTGGCAAGCAGGGAGCCCTCCTCGGAGTACCACCAGTCGCCCCACTGGCAAGCCAGCTCCACGTTCTCGCAGTTGGTGGTCACGCGGAAGCCGTTGCTGGCGGACTTGGTGATGAAGGTGCCGAAGTGGTTGACGCTGTCCTCGTCGGCGTGCATGTCGTAGGTAGCCTCCAGAGCGAAGCCGTCGATCTCGGAAGCCTGGATGTAGCCGCCCAGGTTGCCCCAGTCAGCGTAGAAGATGCCGGCGTCGCCGGTGGTGATGGCGTTGGCGTAGTCGGGGCTGTTCCAGTTGGAGTTATCGGAGATGAAGTCAGCCTCGATGTAGCCCTTCTCATACCAGTCGTGCATCAGGGTGATGTAATCCTTGAAGCCGTCCTCAACAGGGCCGAACTTGATCTCGCCGTCCTGCACATAGGTAGGAGCAACGCTCATGGGGAAGCTGTTGCAGAAAGCGGCAACGTCAAAAGCGCCAGCGAGCCAGTTGTCCTGGATGGCGCCGGGAGCCAGCATCATCAGGGGCTGCTTCATGCCGTAGTCCTTGAAGGCAGCCAGGGTGTTCTCATAGTCCTCGATGGTGTAGGGCTTCTCGAGACCCAGCTCGTCCAGCACATCGGTACGGATGGCCAGGCCTTCCTTTGCCAGGCCATCCTCGGTGGTCAGGCCGTAGAAGGCGGTGATGTAGCCGGAGGAGGACACAGCGGTCTTCAGCAGCTCATCATCGGTGGAGAGCAGGTTGTAGTAGTTGGGCGCGTACTGAGCGATGTACTCAGTCAGATCCAGGATCACGTCCTCGTCAACCTCGGCGTCATCGCCGTTGGCGAAGTTCAGGCCCCAGCCGATCAGGTCGGGATAGGAGCCGGAAGCCACCATCACGTTGAACTGCTCGTTGGAAGCGGAGGTGGACATGCCCTGATACTCCACATGGATGCCGGTGGCCTCCTCTGCTGCCTTGTAGATGGAGCAGTCAGCCATGGCATTGGGATAGGAGGAGAACAGGGGATCGGGGAAGGTAGCCACCAGGCTCAGGCTCTCGTCGGTGTCCACAGGATAGGAAACCTCCTGGGGCTGGGCGTCGTCGCCAAAGATTTCCTTGGCGTAGGAGGTAGCCTCCGCATCAGCTGCGGCCTCCTGGAGGGTCATGCTGCCCTCAGCGGCTGCGTCAGCTGCGGGGGTGTTCCCCTTCTCCTCGGTGCTGCCCTCGTCAGCGGCAGCGGTAGGAGCTGCGGACTGAGCGGCGGCAGAAGATGCGCTGTTGCTGCCGCATCCGGCCATCAGGCCAAGACACAGGGTCAGCGACAGGAGCATTGCGAGAAATTTCTTCAAAATACTCACCATTCTTTCTTTAGTTTCGGCAGCGCTCCGTGGAGCGTCTGCCGCTATTTTGCCCGACCCGCAGGGCTGCCCCCTTGCGTTCCGGGAAAATTTACTTTTTTTCGGTAACACATCCGAACCCGCCTGCGGGCTACAGCCGATCTTTTCCGCCGGAAATACGTTATTTTTTCTTGACATACACAAAGTATGCCTGCGAAAAACTGCCTTTTTCCGACGCAAAATCTCTGGCTGAATCCTCTTGTCGGCTTCTGATGTATTGCCTCTATTTTTCCTATTAAACGTGTACTCAAAGTGTACTCTTTGTCCAGCAGGAATGCATACCACATCTCGCGCAACACATTCTTCATACAAAACACACAAAATGTTATGTAATGACAAAATATGATACTTTGATGCCCATGAATCATAACACAAGATTGCAAAACTGTACAACATATAATTTGAGTAGTGTCATCGGTTTTTCTTATGGAAAAAGCTCCCCGGATACCATTGGTAATCCAGGGAGCCCTTGGCTGTATTTTTTAGGGGAAATGCTGTGATCCAGCGGTTATTTCATTGCTCAGTTGCCCATAGCACGGTCATAGGCGCCCTGCTGAATCGCCAGATAATCGTCGATACCGGCGCTGCGGATGCTCTCCACAAAGGCGTCGTACTCATCCAGAGGCTTCTCACCGGTGATGAACTTGGCAATGGCCTCCAGGCAGATGGTCTCGATGTCGGAGTAGATGTTGTTGGCTCTGGTGTTCTCGTCCGCGGACAGGGTCACGGTGGAGGGGATCACCATGGTGTCGTCCATGCCGGTGTTCCAGATCTCCGGGGCGGCCTTATCCACCTCAGAGTAGCCGGAGGTCACGGCGGTGGGATCGATGACGCAGCAGATGGTGTCGTTGGAGGCGTAGATCAGCAGCGCGTCACGCATGCCCTCGGGGGCCTTGGTAACGGTCTCGCTGAGCACGGGCTTGCCGTCCACATAGTCGAAGGAAACGCCCTCTACGCCGTAGTTGGCCAGGAGGCTGCCCTCATCGGAATACCACCAGTCGCCCCAGCGGCAGGCCAGCTCGATGTTCTCGCAGTTGGTGGTGATCTTAAAGCCGTTGCCCACGGACTTCTTGGTGTACTGGGCAAAGTGGTTGATGCTGTCCTTGTCGGCGTGCATGTCGTAGGTGGCCTCCACGTCAAAGCCGGGGATCTCAGAGGCCTCGATGTAGCCGCCCAGGTTGCCCTGATCCGCGTAGAAGATGCCCGCGTCGCCGCCGGTGATGGCGTTGGCGTAGTCGGGGCTGTTCCAGTTGGAGTTCAGGGACACGAAGTCGGAGTGGATGTAGCCCTTTTCATACCAGTCGTGGACCAGAGTGATGTACTCCTTGAACCCCTCCTCCAGAGGACCGAACTTGATGGTGCCGTCCTCCACATAGGTGGGGGCCACGCTCATGGGGAAGCTGTTGCAGAAGGCGGAGACGTTGAAGGCCGCGGCCAGCCAGTTGTCCTGGATGGCGCCGGGAGCCAGCATCACCAGAGGCTGCTTCAGGCCGTCGTCCTTGAAGGCCGCCAGCACGTTCTCAAACTCGTCGATGGTGTAGGGCTTGTCGAGGCCCAGCTTTTCGAGCTCGTCGGTACGGATGGCAAGACCGGCCTTGCCCAGGCTCTGCTCGGTCCGCACCGCGTGGAAGCCCACGATGTGGCCGCCGTCGGTGACTGCGGTATCGAGAAGCTCGTCGTCGGTGGCGAGAATATTGAAGTAGTTGGGGGCGTACTCGGCAATGTACTCGGTGAGATCATAGTAGATCTCCTCCTCCACCGCCGCATCGTCGCCGGTGGTGTAATTGAGGCCCCAGCCGATCAGGTCGGGGTAGGCGCCGGAGGCGATCATCACATTGAACTGCTCGGAGGAGGCGGAGGTGGACAGGGGCTGATACTCCATGTGTACGCCGGTCTTCTCCTCGGCCACCTGGTAGATCTGGCAGTCCGCCATACCGTTAGGGTAGGAGGCGAACAGAGGATCCGGGAAGGTCGCCACCAGGGTCAGGCTGTCGGTGGTGTCCAGGGGATAGCTGACGGCCTCAGGGGCCTCCTCCACACCGAAGATCTCCTTGGCGTGGTCAGTGATCTCACCCTCGCCTACGGCAGGAGCCTCCGCCAGGGATGCCTCCTCGGCACTGGTCTCCTCCGCCGGCTCCTGGGCAGGAGCCTCCTCAGGGGCCTTGGTCTCCTGGGTCTCAGAGGCGGCAGCGGAGGTCTTTGTCTCCGCGGAGGCCGTCTGGCCGCCGCAGCCGGCCAGCAGTCCCAGACACAGGCTCAGGGACAGGACCATTGCAAACAATTTTTTCATTTCTTCACCGTCTTTCTTGTGTTTTGTGGGATTTGTCATTCTATATCACCGGTTTGCCCGGAAACATATGATTTCGCGCTCCATTTTGTTCTGTATTTACGCAGATTATTTCACAAATGTTACGCACATATTTAGATTATAACATATTGCCAATTCTCTGTACAATAGAAAAAATCGGTGGCCCCACTCAATTTACTTATAGACCATTTTATGATACAATGGTACGGAAAAGGAGGTCGTTCCCCTTGACCATCAAGCAGATCCACTATTTCATCGCCGTAGCGGAGACCAAGAGCTTCACCAATGCCGCCCGGAATTACTTCATCGCCCAGACCGCCATGAGCCAGCAGATCAGCGCGCTGGAGAAGGAGCTGGGCTTCCTGCTGTTCCACCGGAGCAATCGCTCCGTGGAGCTGACCCAGGCGGGGAAATCTCTCTATGAGCAGCTGCGGCCCCTGGTTTTGCAGCTGGAACGGGCTGTGGAGGACGCCTCCGCCATCGCCGGGGTGCAGTCCACCATCTTCCGCATCGGCCTCTTTGACCAGGCCATCAACCGGTTTCTGGTACCCGCCCTCCAGGAATTTCTGCGGCAGGAGCCGGAGGTGCAGCCACAGCTGATCTCCGACAACCACATTCTCCTGCTGGAGTCCCTGTGCAGCCGCTCCATCGACGTGATGCTCCTGGGCAAGCGGTATTATCAGCCCCGAGCGGCCTTGGCGGCCACGGAGCTGTTCTCCTATCAGATCCTCGACTACGTTGTGGCGGTACCTGCGGCCCATCCCCTGGCTCAAAAGCCCCAGGCCCAGTGGGCGGATCTGGAGGGCCAGGCCCTCATCGCCTACAGCCCCTTTAAGGAGGATCAGAAGGCCGCATCCCTGGAGGCCGCCCTGTCCGCCCACCAGGTCAAGGCCAGGATTCTCCTGTCCACCCGGGAGGTGGACACGGCGCTTTTGTATGTGGAGGCGGAGATGGGTCTCTGTCTGCTGCCCGCCCGGGCTGCGGTGTATAAGAATCCCCAGATTGCCATGCTGCCGGTGGACGAGGGCAAGCGGGATACCATGCTGCTGCTCTATCACCGGGACAGCGACAGCCACCTGCTGTCGAAATTCTCCGCCATCTGCAAGGAGACCATGAAGGGAACCTGAAGCATCACAGAGAAGAACGAATAATTTACAGATAAAAAACGTTGCATTGCGGGATTTTCCTGCAACGCAACGTTTTCAAAAGGCAAAAACCCCGTCCTCCATTCGGAAGACGGGGTTCAATTACTGATTAGTCAGTTACATAGGGCAGCAGTGCGATCTGACGGGCCCGCTTGATGGCGGTGGTCAGCTGACGCTGATGCTTTGCGCAGGTGCCGGTGGTTCTGCGGGGCAGGATCTTGCCGCGCTCAGACAGATACCGACGCAGCTTTGCTGCCTCCTTGTAGTCGATGTGCTCGACCTTATCGACGCAGAAGCTGCATACCTTGCGGCGCTTCCGGCCTCTAGCTCTATCGTTAGCCATGGATATTCCTCCTATCTTAACAAAGTACGTTTGGGTTCAGCTCAGAAGGGCAGGTCGCTGTCGTCGTCCTCCAGCATGGAGAACTCGGAGCTGGCCGCCGGGGCCGCGGGCGCGGAATAGCTGCTGCCGCCGGAGGGAGCGGAATAACCGCCGCCGAACTCGGAGTAGCTGCCGCCGCCGGAAGTGTTGTCCCGCTTGCTGCTGCCGAAGTAGACGTTGTCTGCCACGACCTCAGCGCTGCGGCGCTTGTTGCCTTCCTTGTCGGTCCAGTTTCTGATCTGAAGTCTGCCGGATACCACTGCCATGCTGCCCTTGCTGAAATACTTGGAGACGAACTCACCGGTACTTCTCCAGGCAACGATGTCAATGAAATCACACTCTTTCTCACCGTTCTGGCTCTTGAAATCACGGTCAACAGCCAGCGTGAAAGAGGCCACCGCGATGCCGCTGCCGGTACGCCGAAGCTCCGGGTCGCGGGTCAGCCGGCCCATGAGAACGATCTGGTTCAGCATGAACAGGCCTCCTTATGCTTCTACGGTGGTGATGAGGCAGCGCATGATGCCGTCGGTGATCTTCATCACACGATCCAGCTCAGCGGGGAGCTCGGGCTTGGACTCAAAGGTCATGAGCACATAGTAGCCCTCGTTCAGGTCCTCGATGGGATAGGCCAGACGGCGCTTGCCCCACTCGTTTACCTCGGTGAGGGTGCCCTCTGCTTCCACCATTGCCTTGAACTTCTCCACCAGCGCCTGGGTCTCCTCCTCAGTGAGCTGAGGGTTGATGATGTAGAGCGCCTCGTACTTCTCGGAAATCTTAGCCATGTTGTTTGCACCTCCTTTTGGACATATGGCCGCAGGTCCCGCCTGCGGCAAGGATCGCCGCTTTGCTATCTACAAAACAGCCTTTCAATTATAGTGGATTTCCGGTGGCTTGTCAACGTTTTTTTCGTTTTTTCCGGAAGAAAATAAAGGTGCGGAGCATATCACTATGCACCGCACCCGCTATTATTCCTCTTCCAGGTTTTCCATGACCTTTCTCAGGCACTGCCGCAGGGTCTCCAGCTGCTCCTCGCTCATGCCCTTGACCAGCTTTTCCTCGGCCTTGTCCCGGGCGCCGTCCAGGATGGCCCGAACCTCCATGCCCTTCTCGGTCAAAAGCACCCGCTTGTTCCGGGTGTCCTGGGGCAGCCGCTCGCAGCGGATAAAGCCCTTCTGCTCCAGATTCCTTACCAGGGAGGACACGCTGGAAGCCTTGATTCCCAGGGCATACTCCAGATCTCTCTGATTCACGTCGCCCTTGCCCAGCTGTCCAAAGAGCCGGGTCAGCACTCGGGACTGGGGATAGGTCACATCATAGTCCACAAACAGCTTGTCGAAATACTGGCGGATGCCATAGGAGATATTCGTGATCATGTATCCCACATCGGGATTCTCCTGCACTGCCGCCTTCTTGTCTGTCTTGGTTTCTTCCATTAGTCAGTTCTCCCTTCATATTTTGTTCGCCCGCTGGTCAGGTCGGGCCATGCTAAACTGTTTCATCCACCAAACAGTTTAATATCACACTATTATTTTGTCAAGCGGAATCTCTCTGATTCTAACCAATATTTACGGATTATTCACAGGAAGCGCAGAAAAATTCCCGCCGATCGCTCGGCGGGAATCGTTTTTGGGTTAATCGAAGAATTTTGTGTGGATGGCGCTGACCGCCTTATCCGTATCCGCCTTATCGATGAGCACCGACACCTTGATCTCACTGGTGGAGATCATCTTGATGTTGATGTGGGCCTCATACAGGGCCTCGAACACCGTGGCCGCCACGCCGGGATTATCCACCATGCCGCCCACCACGGAGACCTTGGCCACGTCGTGGTTGATGTCCACATGGTCAAAGCCCAGGGCGTCCTGATTGTCCTTGATGATCGCATAGGCTTTTTCCGCGTCGCCGCTGGCCACGGTAAAGCTGATGTCCTTGGAATCCGCACGGCCGATGGACTGGACGATCAGGTCTACGTTGATCTTCTCCTTGGCCAGCAGATTGAACAGCTTAAAGGCCACGCCGGGCACGTCCCGGAGGCCCACGACGGCCAGCCGCGCCACATTCTTGTCCTGGGCCACGCCGCTGATGTATGTCTTTTCCACTTTTTTCACAGCCTCCTTGACAATGGTTCCGGGCGCTCCGGTAAAGCTGGAGAGCACCTCAACATTCATATTGTACCGCTTTGCCATTTCCACCGACCGGTTGTGGAGCACCTGTGCTCCCAGGGATGCCAGCTCCAGCATCTCGTCAAAGGTGATCTCGTCCAGCTTCCGGGCGCTCGGCACCTTCCGGGGATCGGCGGTATACACGCCGTCCACATCCGTATAGATCTGGCAAAGATCCGCCCGCAATGCCACGGCCAGGGCCACGGCGGTGGTATCCGAGCCGCCCCGGCCCAGTGTGGTCACGTCCCCATACTTATTGATGCCCTGGAAACCCGCCACCAATACGATGCGGTTCCGATCCAGCTCCTCCTGGATCCGGGTGCCGGAGACCCGCTTGATCCGAGCCGCGCCATAGGCGGAGGTGGTCTCCATGCCCACCTGCCAGCCGGTGAGAGACACCACCGGGCAGCCCAGTTTCTCCACGGCCATGGCCATGAGGGCAATGGACATCTGCTCTCCGCAGGTGAGCAGCATATCCATCTCCCGCTTGGAGCAGGCGGGATTGATCTCCGCGGCCTTCTCCAGCAGGTCATCGGTGGTATCTCCCTGGGCAGAGAGCACCACCACCACCTGATTTCCCTTCTTATAGGTATTCGTTATGATCTCTGCCACATGCAGGATCCGCTCGGCGTTGGCCACAGAGCTTCCGCCGAATTTCTGAACTATCAGTGCCATAGTATCCTCCAGACTTATTCCTTACGCCAATACCGGCAGGACATACGCGTCTCCGCCCAGCTTTTCCCGCAGCTGCCCCTTGGTCATGGGCTCCGTGAGCACCGCCGCCGAAGCGCCCGCTGTGACTACCCGGCCATGGAGCTTTTCGGCAAGCTCCTCCGCCTGGGCCCCAGCCCGAACATACCAGGCCATCTCCAGGGACTCCGGGTCAAAGGTCACGTTCTCACCGCCGGGGGCCCAATCGAGATCCTTCCGGCGATCCGGATGCTTCACCGCGTCGATGATATCCGCGGACACCGCGCTGGCGGTGGGGAGCTTTCCCGCGCCCCGGCCATAGAACATCAGGTCGCCGCTGGCGTTGCCCCGGACCACGATGCCGTTGAACACGTCCTCCACCCCGGCCAGGGGCTCCTCCTGGGGAATGAGATGGGGGGCCACATAGGCCGCCGCCTTCCCGTCCTCCCGGCGCACCGCCCGGCCCAGGAGCTTGATCTTCATGCCGGCTGCCTCGGCCAGGGCCACATCCTCCGCGGTGATCTCCGTAATGCCCTGGGTGGGCACCTGAGCGGGCACCACATGGCGGCCAAAGGCCAGGGAGGCCAGAATGCAGATCTTCCGGCAGGCGTCATGGCCCATGACATCGGCGGTGGGATCCGCCTCGGCGTAGCCCTTCTCCTGGGCCTGGGAAAGAGCCGTGTCGAAGGACAGTCCTTCCTTTATCATTTTAGTCAGAATATAGTTGGTTGTGCCATTGAGAATGCCATAGATTTCATCTACCTGGTTGGCGGCCAGGCAGGAGCCCAGGGGCCGGATAATGGGAATGCCGCCGCCCACGCTGGCCTCATAGAGATAGTTGACATTCTTCTCTCTGGCAATGGCGAAGAACTCGTCGGCGTGCTCCGCCACCACCTCTTTATTGGAGGTCACCACGCTCTTCCCGGCCTTCAGCGCCCGGAGCGTGTAGTCCCTTGCCGCCCCGGTGCCGCCGATGCACTCGGCCACCACCGTGACCTCCGGGTCGTTTTCAATGACGGAGAAGTCCGTCACCACCAGATCCCGATAGGGGCTGTCCGGATAGGCGTGCCGCCCCAGGATATATTTGACCTCCACGGGCTCCCCGGCCTTCCGGGTGATGGAATCCCGGTTCTTGTCCAGAACCTCCGCCACCCCGGAGCCCACGGTGCCCAGGCCCAAAATTGCGATCTTTGCCATAGTGCTTCTCCTCTCAGCCCGCCACGATCTCGGCCTTTACCACGCCGTCCAGGTTGCCCATGCGCTTTAGGAGATCCTCCACGGAGCAGTGGAGCTCGCTGGTCTCGGCGGAGATGGTGACGATGGCGCAGCCGTTGGTGGGAATATTCTGGTTGATGGTGAGTATATTTGCGCCGTTATAGGCAAAAATGGAAAGGATGCCGGACAACACGCCGGTACGATCCTTGAGCATCAGCTGGAATGTAATGATGTGCCCCGCCATAAGATTCTGAAAGGGCATCATGGCGTCCCGATACTTATAAAAGGCACTGCGGCTGATTCCCGTGGCCTTGGTGGCCTCGCCCACGGTAGTGGCCTCGCCGGAATCCAGCATCCGCTTGGCCTCCGCCACCTTCAGAAACACCTCCGGCAGCGCCGCGGCCTCCACAATATAATACTTCGGCAGTTTATCCACGCTTCGTTCCTCCCTGTCCGTCTATCATGTTCATTTGTATTTGCTGTGTGTTCTAGTTTACCACGATGCGTGTCCGTTTACAACGGACACATCCATAAAATATCCCGGATTTTTGCAGGGATTTTTGTACTATCTGTCACACTCTGAGAATTGGAGGCAAACCATGGAATTCTCTCCCCAAAAGCGGCGGCTCCTGGCCGCCGGGCTCTATGCCGCAGTCTGTCTGCTGGCGCTCCGGTATCTCCTGCCCCTGGTACTGCCCCCGCTGCTGGGGGTATTGGCGGCGGCGGCCCTGTCACCCCTCATCGAGCTTCTGTCCCGGCGCTTCTCCCTCCGGCGGAATGTCAGCGCTTTCCTTTGCGTCACAGGGCTTTTAGGGCTCCTGATGCTCCTGGGCTATCTGCTGGGGCATATGCTCCTTCTGGAGCTCCAGGGGCTCTACGGCCGTCTGCCGGAGCTGCTCTCCGCCGCCTCACGGAGCCTTACGGCTCTGGGCCAATGGGCGGAGCGATTGGGCGCGGCCCTGCCCGGGGGCGCCGGGGACGCCTTTTCCAGCTGGGCGGGACAGCTCACCGGGGCCGTAGGGACCATCGCCGCGTCTCTGTACGAGGGACTCTTTTCCGCGGTCTCCGGGTTCCTGGGCCGTCTGCCGGACGTGCTGCTGTTCCTTCTCACCATGCTGCTCTCCTGCTATTTTGCCGCCGGGGAGCTGCCCCGGCTCCGGGCTCTGATCCGAGAGCATGCCCCGGCGGGCTTTCGACGGCGGTGGGGACCATTGGCGGCCTCCATGCGGCGGGTGCTGGGCGGCTGGGTTCGGGCCCAGCTGCTGCTCATGGGAGTGACGTTCCTGATCCTGCTGGCAGGGCTGTGGATCCTGGGGATCCCCTTCCCCCTGGGCCCCGCCTTGGGCATCGCCCTGCTGGACGCCCTGCCCCTGTTCGGCACCGGCACGATCCTGCTTCCCTGGGGCCTGGGCCGGATGATCGCCGGGGACTTCCATATGGGCCTGGGGCTCATGATCCTCTACGGAGCCGCGGCATTATGCCGGAATGTTCTGGAGCCCCGGCTGCTTGGGGCCCAGGCAGGTGTCAGCCCACTTCTCACCCTGGGGGCCATCTATCTGGGCTACCGGGTCTCCGGGTTTCTGGGCATGGTGCTCCTGCCCATGGCCCTGATGGTGGCCGCGGAGCTCTGGGAGGCCAGCCGCACCGCCTCCGTCCCGGTCTCCTCCCCCAGCACGCAGAAGATCCCGCACACCGGCCAAAAAAGCTGGCATGCGGGATCGTGAGATCGATTTTTCAGGCCTCCTCCGGGCGGGTCAGCTCCCGGATCCAGGTGAAGCGGTTACAGTAGATGGCGTTGGGTACGCACTTGATGACCTGGTCCGCCTTCAAAAACGCATAGGTCGCCACCGGCGGAAGATTCCACACAAAGGCGCTGAGATAGCTCATGGGGATGCAGAACAGCCAGATAAAGCAGGTATCCATAATGGCCGCGTACTTGGTATTGCCGCCGCCCGCGATGATCCCGGCCCCCACCGGGTACTGATAGCAGCTGCAAATGGCCGTGAGGCCCTGCACCGTCAGGAACTGATTGGCCAGCCGCGCCGTCTCCGCGGACACACTGTAGATGGAAATGATCCAGTCCTTGCACAGGAAAATCAGGATCATGGACACGGTGCCCAGCACCAGAAAA
Source organism: uncultured Oscillospiraceae bacterium (assembly GCA_934546685.1). Lineage (GTDB taxonomy): Bacteria > Bacillota > Clostridia > Oscillospirales > Oscillospiraceae > HGM13006. Next base: position 20,599 of record CAKTEB010000016.1, on the reverse strand, counting down.
ATGCACTGGAGGCTCCGGGCGTAGGGCCGCACCAAATGGACGTTGCCCTCGCCGATGGTCTTTCCGATGGTCACCGAGGAGGCGCTGGTGGAGGCCATGCCCACCACGATAAACAGCTGATAGACCACCGTGGCAATGGAGTTGGCGGCGATGGTCTCGGCGCTGATGTGCCCCAGGATCGAGGTCTGGGCCGCCTGGGCCACGCCCCAGAGGCCGCCGGTGACCACCACAGGCAGGGAGACCTTCACATAATCCCCCAGGAATCCGAAGTCCAGATTCAGAAGATGCCGGGGCCGCATTTTGAGCTTCCTATCGATGAAGCGCAGATACACGAGAATGATAACGAGCTCTACCACCCGGCTGGTGAGAGTGGCGATGGCCGCGCCCACGATGCCCAGCTCCGGCAGGCCGAAATGACCGAAGATCAGGCAGTAGTTGAGGCACATGTTGATGAGAATGGTGCTCACGGACATGACCGTGCCCACAAAGGCGGTCTCCACGCTCTGGAGGGAGTACATGAGGGTGTTGGATACCGCATAGACGATATACGTCCAGCACATGATCCGGAGATATTTGAGGCCCTCGGCCACCACATTCCTATCCGAGGTAAACAGCCCCAGGACGCTTTGGGGGATCAGCAGCGTCACCAGGAAGAAGATCAGCCCGATGATGACGCCGAACTTCAGGCCCACGGAGGTGATCCGCCGGATGGGATCCACCTGGCCCTTGCCCCAGTACTGGGCCCCCAGCACCGCCACGCCGGTGCCGATGCCCGACACAAAGGACTGGAGCATGAACTGGATCTGGTTTACCAGGGTGGCGCCGGACAGGGCCAGCTCTGTGTAGGAGCCCAGCATGATGTTGTCCACCATGTTGACCATCAGCGCCGCCAGCTGCTGGAGGGAGATCACCACCAGCAGCGGGAAAAATGTCTTGTATAGGTTTTTGTTCTGAAACAGCCGCAACGTCTATTTCCTCCTTGTCGCACTCATGAGAATTTCGTTGAATGTGCGGCACATTGTTTAAAACGGTTCCGTTTGCAGCACCGGCGAAATGCGCCTGAAAGTCCGATGCTGTTTATCGCTGTTCTTTTGGGGGCAATACCCCACGACGCACCCATTCGGTGCGTCCAAAATCCAATGCCGCACCCAAATAGTGCGCCATAAAATCCAATGCCGTCCGCAGGACTCCCTATTCCCCCGCAGGTACGCCAGAAGTACTTCCCAAAAATTCAAGCGCAAGCGCAGAATTTTTGGCGGCGTTGTTGGTAGCTCTCCAGGTGCATAAGAAAACCGGGAACCTAACGGTTCCCGGCCTTCTGCATTATGTGGTACGCCAGAAGGGACTCGAACCCCCGACCTACTGATTCGTAGTCAGTCACTCTATCCAACTGAGCTACTGGCGCATATCTCTCACAGAATGCTAGGGTATTATAGCATTCCGCCGCCAAAATTGCAAGTGTTTTTTAAAAATATCTTTTGGATTTTTTTCTATCCCCCAAAAAGGAGTCGCATAACGCGCGGAAACATGCTATACTACGCATAAGAGACAGGGACGCACAAGACCTGTGCGCCCCCATCGATCTGTCAGGTGAGCTTCCGCTCCACCGCATCCACGGCCTGATTCACGGTCCTGGCCGCCGTATGGGCCGCCTGACGGCCCAGATGCTGCATCTCCCGATTCCGGGGCAGCATCATGCCCACGGCGGTACCCGCCGCGGCCCCCAGGCCCATGGCCATGAAAAATGTTTTCACTTCCATATCGGTCACTCCCCTCGCGCCTATTCTGCCCCCGGCGAATGGGTCTATCCAGAAAGGAGCCTTGAAAATCATGGGAATTTTATTGCAGCACGCCACCCTTATCGATCCCGTGGCCCTGACCGCCGCCCCCGGCGATCTGCTCATTGAGGACGGCGTCATCACCGCCATGGCCCCGGGCATCGCCGCCCCCGGCCACGAAGCCATCGACTGTGCGGGCCTGTGCATCGCCCCGGGCCTGTTGGACATGCACGTCCACTTCCGGGATCCCGGCCTCACCTACAAGGAGGACATCGTCACCGGCTCCGCCGCGGCGGCGGCTGGCGGCTTCACCACCGTAGCCTGCATGCCCAACACCAAGCCGGTGCTGGACACCCCGGAGCTCATGGACTATGTGCTGGAAAAGGGGAAGAATCAGGGCTCCTGCCATGTGCTCCCCATCGGGGCCGTAACCCTGGGTCAAAAGGGCGAGGCCCTGGCGGACTTTCCGGCACTGGCAGAGGCAGGGGCCGTGGCTTTTTCCGACGACGGCGTACCTGTGACCTCCGCCCAGCGGATGCGGGACGCTCTGATTGCCGCAAAAGCCCTGGGCAAGGCCGTTATCTCCCACTGTGAGGACGGGGAGATGGTGAAGAATTACGCCGTCAACGAGGGGGAAGTCTCCCGGCAGCTGGGGCTCCCCGGCCGCCCGGCCATCGCCGAGGATCTCATGGTGGCCCGGGATCTGATGCTGGCAAAGGAAACCGGCGGCCACGTCCATATCGCCCATGTGTCCACCAAGGGCTCCGCGGAGCTGATCCGCCAGGCCAAGGCCCAGGGCGTTCCTGTCACCGCCGAGACCTGCCCCCAGTATTTCATCTTCACCGAACAGGAGATCCTGAAAAAGGGCACCCAGGCCCGGGTGAACCCGCCCCTCCGCACAGAGGAGGACCGTCAGGCCATTCTGGCGGCGGTCATTGACGGCACCCTGGACTGCATCGTCACGGATCACGCCCCCCACAGCGCCGAGGAAAAAGCCCGGCCTCTCCCCGACGCCCCCAGCGGCATGGTGGGCCTGGAGACGTCCCTTGCCGCCTGCCTCACCTACCTGGTGGCCCCGGGCTATCTGACGCTGCCCCAGCTGATCCGTAAGATGACCCGGCTCCCGGCGGAGATCCTCGGTCTGGAGGCCGGGGTCCTGAAGGTCGGTGGCCCCGCGGATCTCTGCGTTTTCGATCCCAACGAGACCTGGACGGTGGATCCCGCGCAGTTCCGCACCAAGGGCCGCAGCACCGTCTTCACCGGCGAGGCCCTGACCGGCCGGGTGAAGCTGACCCTCTGCGGCGGCAAAATCACATACAACGCCCTATAACAAGGGGCAAAACGCCCTGCTGACACGTTAGGCTTTGTCAGCAGGGCGCATTTTTATTCCCGAACAACTTTCAGTTCCTTCGGCAGCTTTGGCAAGGCGATGTTCTTCTCCATGAGGATCAGCTTTCCGAACCGGCCCGGGGTCTTCCCGGCCTCGTAAAAGCCAAATTTGTGGTAGAAGCCGATGGCCTTTTCGTTGGTGTGGGCCACGGACAGCTGGAGCTTCGTGCGGCCCAGGCGCCGGTAAAAGCTCACCGCGTGGCCGATCAGCTGGATGCCCAGCCCCTTGTGCCGGTAGGCCTCCCGCAGATAGATGAAGGGGATATACCCCACATGCTTCCGCCGGTCCCGATCCGGGCTCAGCTGGATCATGCCCACCGGCGTTCGATCCAGATAGCCCACCACCATTCCCGCCGGATCCGGGCCCATGGTGCGCTGGGCGTCCATCCAGAAGGCAGGGCCGTCAAAGCCCGTAAGGTCTCCGTAGACCACCTGCCAGGCGTCCCTTCGGTAGCGGATATACTGCTCGATCTCATTTCCCATGGGGGCGATGTACAGGTCGGCAAGGCCGTTTTCCGGCTTCCACCGGATCCGGCGGAGGTTCCGGCCGTCTAGGTGGCTGCTGTCATTCTGAAACACCACCCGGACGCTTCCATTCTCCCATTCCAGCAGGCTCACCGCCGTGTTGTCGCTGCGGCCCGCCAGATGCCGGTTCTCATAGCCGTAGCACAGACCGCAGAGCACCGCCGCAATGAGATAGCTGTGGGCGCAGACCGCCACGGTCTGGCCGGGATGCTTTCCCGCGATCTCCCGGATGGCCGCGCAGCCCCGCTCTCCCACCTGCCGGAAGGTCTCGGCCCCCTCCAGGCGCCAGAGATCCGGGTGGTAGGTGAAGTCCTCCATTTCTCTGGGATTGCGCCGCCAGGCCGTGCCGAAGAGCTGCTCCTCCCAGGGACCCACATAGACCTCCTGGAGCCGCGGGTCGGTATGGAGGGGCAGCTGCTTGGGGATGCACAGGGCCGAGGCCGTATACATTGCCCGGTACAGATCACTGGAATACACCGCGTCCAGACGGATGTCCCGGAACCGCTGGCCCACCGCAGCCACCTGCCGATACCCCAGCTCTGTGAGATCGGAGTTATACCGCCCCTGCATCCGCCGGTAGAGGTTTCCCTCGGCCTCACCGTGGCGCACCAGATAGATCCTCGTCACCGCTTACGCCCCCCAGGGCTGCATGGTGCCAGTGAGGGAGGCGATCCTGTCCACCCCATGGCTGTCCGCCCAGGCCTCCAGGCCCCGGAGCACCTGCATGGGCGCGGTGGGATCCGTAAAGCAGGCGGTGCCCACTGCCACGGCGGAGGCTCCCGCCATCATCAGCTCCGCGGCGTCCTCGCCCCGGCTCACGCCGCCCATGCCCAGCAGGGGAATGTTCACGGCGCTTTTGACCTGCCAGATACAGCGAACCGCCACGGGCAGTACCGCAGGGCCGGACAGTCCGCCGGTGTTGTTCTTAAGAATGGGCCGCCGGGTGTTCAGGTCGATGCGCATGCCCAGCAGGGTATTGATGAGCGACAGCGCGTCGGCTCCCGCATCCTCCGCCGCCTTGGCGATATCCACAATGGAGGTGACGTTGGGGCTGAGCTTCACGATTACGGGAACCGTGGCGTGCTTTTTCACCGCCTTGGTGGCCGCCGCCGCCGACTCCGGCTGGGTGCCGAAGGCCAGACCGCCGCACTTTACATTGGGGCAGGAGATGTTCACCTCGATGAGATCCACCCCGGCGGCGGAGACTTTCTCACTGAGCTCCTCAAATTCCTCCAGAGTATTGCCGGAGATGTTGGCGATGATCCTTGTCCCCTGCTGCCGGAGCCAGGGCATTTCCGCTTCGCAGAAGGCGTCCACACCCGGGTTCTGGAGCCCCACGCTGTTGAGGATGCCCGAGGGGGTCTCGGCGATCCGGGGGCTGGGGTTGCCGTCCCGGCGATGAACCGTCAGGCCCTTGACGCAGATGCCGCCTAAGTTTTCAAGGGGAAAATACTCCGCGAACTCCCGGCCGAAGCCGAAGGTGCCCGAGGCCACCACAATGGGGTTCTTGAGCTCCACACCCGCTAAGTTGACACGCATATCAGCCATCCCAGATCACATCCTCTCCCGCAAATACCGGGCCGTCCTTGCAGACATGACCCATGACTTCCTCGCCATTTTTCCTGATTTTCACCGCGCAGACCAGGCAGGCCCCGATGCCGCAGCCCATGCGCTCCTCCATGGACACATAGCAAGGCACCCCGGCCTTTTTCGCCGCCTCATAGGTGGTCTTCAGCATGATCTTGGGGCCGCAGGCCATGACTGCCGCGTACTGCTTTTTCTCCAGCATCTCCGCCACGCCCTGGGCCACAAAGCCCTGTTTTCCCAGGCTGCCGTCGTCGCTCATCACAAGGACTTCCCCGCAGAGCTCCTGGAATTTCTCCACCAGCAGCGCCTTGTCCCCCGAGCGGAAGCCCAATACCGCGTCCGCCTGACCGTTTTCCTTGGCAGTGAGATACATGGGCGGGACGCCGATGCCGCCGCCCACCACCAGGATGGGCCCGTCCACATAGGGGAAGCCCTGGCCCAGAGGGCCTAAGATATCCAGCTGGTCGCCTATTTTCCGCTCCGACAGCCACCGGGTGCCGTCGCCCTTGACCTCATAGACCATGGTGATCTCGTCCCCCTCCACATCGTGGATGGAGATGGGCCGCCGCAGGGTCTTCTCCCCGCAGCGCACATGGAGGAACTGCCCCGGCTCCGCCAGCTCGCAGAGCTCCCGGCTCTGAACCGTCAGGATAAAGTAATCCCCCAGGGGCTCCGACGCCGTCACCGGACATAGAAATACATCTTTCATTACAAGCCTCTCTTTCCGCAAAATGCCGGGGCGGGTTTCCGCCCGCTCCGGCAATGTTCTATTAAAGAATGGTCACATAGCGGCAGATATCATCCCGCATGCGCTCCGCTTCCGCTCTCGCCGCCTCCTGATAGTTCTTCCCGGTCTCGTCCTCGGTCTTCTTCCAGGCACACATAATGCCCCGGGAGGAGTTGACGATGGCCCCATGGCCGAACTGGTCAAAGGCATACTGCACATCTCTGGCCTTGCCGCCCTGGGCGCCGTAGCCGGGCACCAGGAAGAAGATGTTGGGGTACTTCTCCCGGAGGTTCTTGAGATCCTCGGGATGGGTGGCCCCCACCACCGCGCCGATGGCGGACCAGCCGCTCTTGCCCACCAGCTGCTCCTTGTCCGTAAGGCGCACCGCCAGATCGGCCATGGCCGTATGCACCAGCCGCCCGCCGGCAATGAGATCCTGGAGCTCCATGGAGCTGGGGTTGGAGGTCTTCACCAGCAGGAAAATGGCCTTATTGTTCTTTTGACACAGCTCCGTAAAGGGCCGGATGCCGTCGGTACCCAGATAGCCGTTGACGGTGATGCAGTCGCAGTCGAAGGGAGAGAGGGTGGTTTCCCCATCCAGGCAGATTCCCCCCAGGTACGCCTGGGCATAGGCCTCGCAGGTGGAGCCGATGTCGCCCCGCTTGGCGTCCATGATGACGTATAACCCCTTTTCCTTGGCGTAGGCCACCACGTCCTCTAGGGCCGCGATCCCGGCGCTGCCCAGCACCTCAAAATAGGCGCTCTGGGGCTTTACCGCGGGCACCACCTCATAGAGGGCGTCGATGAGCCCCCGGCAGAACAGCCGGTACGCCTCGGCGGCGCCCTTGAGGGTCTTGCCGTACTTGGCGAAGGCCTCGTCCTTCAAAAACTGCGGAATATAGTCGAGCTTGGGGTCAAGCCCGGCTACCGTAGGGTTCTTCCTGCTGCGGATCTTTTCCTGCAAAACGTCCATGGACATAGCTGACACTCCCTTTTGTTCTTTTTATTAGTGTATCATATCCCGGTGGGGTTGTAAACTCTTACGCATAGAAAAATGGACGGCTGCGGGTGCAGTCGTCCATGCAGTCTAATATCCCTGGAACCCCTTGCCGATGATCTCGCTGGAGTTGGTGATCATCAGGAAGGCCCCGGGCTCCGTGATCCGGACAAAATTCCGGAGCAGCACCGCCTGACGGCGCTTGGTGACCACCAGGATCACGGTCTTGTCCTTGTGGAGATAGGTGCCCTCGGCCCGGGCCACCGTGGCGCTGCGGTTCAGGTCCTCGTGAATATACCGGACGATGGGCTCCGGATGTTCGCAGATGATGGTAAAAAATTTGCAGAGGTTGATGTTCTCGATGACCCCGTCGATGACCAGGGTCTTGGCCAGCAGGCCCGCCACGGAGAACAGTCCCGTCTCCGGCCCGTAGACCAGGAAGGAGGACAGGGCCACCAGGGCGTCGGTGATCATCAGGGCCACGCCGATGTCCATGCTGGAGAATTTTTTGATAATCATGGCGATGATATCCGTGCCGCCGCTGGATGCGTCCATGTTAAACAGGATCGCCGCACTGAGGGCGGGCAGCACGATGGCGAAGATCAGCTCCAGCACCGGCTGGGTGGTCAGGGGCGCGTCCATGGGGAAGAACCGGTCCATGGCCCACATGCCGATGGTGTTGATGGCCGTCACATAGAAGGTGCGGATGCCGAAGCCCCGGCCCAGCACCGCAAAGCCCAGCACCAGAAGGGCGATGTTGATGATGTTGGTGAGCATGGTGGCCGACATGGGCATCACCGCCGTCAGCACCACCGCGATACCGGTGACGCCGCCGAAGGAGAAGTGGTTGGGGAATTTGAATATGTACACGCCGACAATGAGGATCAGCGTGGCGAAGGTCAGGATCGCGTATTCCTTGACAGTGGTCAGGACCTTTGTTTTGTTCATGAACTCGCCTCTCTAATTTTACTTCCGATGTATTGGTTCCGTTCCGTTTTGCAGCCCCTATTGTACCTGAATGGGCGGGAATGTCAAGAGGGAACCTGCAATTTCACCGGCAAAGGGGGCTGCGCACTGCGCAGCCCCCTGCCCGCTTTCAGCAGCCGCAGTTGTTATCGCACCCGCAGCCACAGCCGCCGCCATTTCCGCAGCCGATGCCGTTTCCGTTGCCGCAGCCGCAGCAGCAGATCAGAAGGATCAGAATGATGATCCACCAGCAGTTCCCGAATCCGTTATTGCCTCCGCACATAAGGATACCTCCCAACAGATATTCGCGCCGCTGTCTGCCGCGCTGATTCATCCTATTCCGTTGGGCCTGATTGGTTCCTCCGCGGACTCCTCTTTTTTCTGATTGAGCCGATAGCTGAGGGTTAAGAGGGAGCTGGCAAAGCTCACATCCTCCACCAGCAGCTCCGACGCCTCCAGCTTGCAGCCGGTAAAGTTCCACACCGCCTGTACCCCCAGCTCTCCCAGGGTCTGGGCCATGGTCTGGGCGTTCTCCTTGGGCACCGTCAAAACCGCCATGGCGGGCTTCTCCGCCTCCACAAACCGCCGGAGCACCGCCGCGTCCAGCACCCGTACCGGGCCCACCTGGGTGGCGATCCGCTCCGGGTCCGGGTCAAAGGCCGCCACCATGTAAAAGCCGTAGGCCTCGAAGTCGAAGTTCTTCAGCAGCGCCTGGCCCATGTTGCCGCAGCCCACCAGGATGGCCGTATTCCGGCTGTTGAGCCCCAGGATCTCCCGGATCTCATACCGGAGCTTTTTCACGTTGTATCCGTAGCCCTGCTGGCCGAATTCCCCAAAGCAGGAGAAATCCTGCCGGATCTGAGAGGCCGTGAAGCCCAGCCGCTGGGACAGGGTGGCCGAGGACACACGGATGCAGCTGGAGAGATAGAGCTCCTCCACGCAGCTGTAGTATTTGGGCAGCCGCCCGATCACCTGCTTGGATATCCGATCCTTTTTCATGGAGCTCCCCCCTGTGGCATATGTGCCCTTTGTGTCATTTGTGCAGATATTTTACTTCCATTTTCATGAATTGTCAATCCGCAAAGAGCTCGTCCAGGGTGCCGAAGCGATATCCCATGTCCTCCCATTTGCTAAGCACCCGATCCAGCACCGCGGCGTTGGTGGATGAGGTGTTGTGGAGCAGCACCACCGCGCCGTTGTGGATCCGCTCCGTGAGCTTTTCCATGGCGTAGTCCTCCGTGGGCTGCTGATCCTGCTTCCAGTCTACATAGGCCAGGGACCAGAACACGGTCTTATAGCCCAGCTCCTTGGCCATTTTCAGGTTCTCCTCGCTGTAGATCCCCTGAGGCGGCCGATAATACCGGGGCATGTCCGAGCCGGTGCAGTCCCGGTAGGCGTCCTCCACCCTTTGGAGCTGAGAGAGGAAGGAGGCCTTGTCCGAGATAGCAGACATGTCCGGGTGGCTCCAGGTGTGATTGCCCACGGTGTGCCCCTCTGCCTCCATCCGCCGCACCAGCTCCGGGGCCGAGGTGATGTAATTGCCCACCACGAAGAAGGCGGCCTTGGCGTTGTGCTTCCCCAGCGTATCCAGAATGGCCGGGGTGTTGCCGTTTTCATAGCCGCAGTCAAAGGTCAGGTAGACAGTCTTCTGCTGGACGTTTCCGATGTAGCGGGCGTCGTATTCCGAAAGCCGCTCCTGGGATACGTCCGCCTGGGGCGGCTGGTTTGGGGTGCGGAAGCTCAGGCCCCAGGAGCCGGTCTCAATGGCCTCCGGAGCGGCGGCCCGGGCAGACAGATACATGGCTCCGGGAATCAGCACCGCCAGCAGCAGGGCCGCGCCGCTCAGGAGCTTTTTCAGTTCGATGGTCAGGTACATGCGCATCTCCTCCTGGAGAAGGATATGCGAAAGAGGCACCGTCCATGCGATGCCTCTAACATGAAATTCGCCTGCGGCGAGTGAAACGTGCTGACGCACATGAGCCCCCGCTGCGCAGCAAACCCATATGCGCTTTCTACCGGTTAAACGCTTCCGAATCAAAGGTAATCACCGTATGATAGATTGTTCCGTCCTCCCCCAGCTTCTCCTCCAGCCGCCGCTGAATTTCCTTCTCCTGCCCCCTAAGCCGCTGGGGCAGCACCACGTCAAACACCAGATTCGTCTGGCTCTCCCCCTCCACCATGCGGAAGTCGTGGATGGTGAGACCGGGCCCCATTTCATCCAGGATCGCCAGTACCCGATTTTTCATCTCTCCCAGCCGTTTGTCGTCGGTGACCACCGGGTCATAGTGGATGGTCAGGTGGATCCGGTGCTTCTCCAGCATCATCCGCTCCGCCCGGTCGATCATCTCGTGGATCTCCAATACATCCTCCCGCCGATCCACCTCCACATGGATGCTGGCAAAGGTCTGGCCGGGGCCGTAATCGTGTACCATGAGATCGTGGACGCCCAAAATTCTGGGGTCAAAGCTCTGGATCTCGTGCTTCACCAGATGCAGGAGCTCCGGATCCGCCGGTGCTCCCAGCAGCGGGCTGATGGTCTCCTTGGCGATGCCCACGCCGCTCCAGAGGATAAACAGGGCCACCAGCAGCCCCACATAGCCGTCCAGATTCAGTCCCGTAAGCTGGGCCGCCACCGCCGCCAGCAGGACCGCCCCGGTGGTGATCACGTCGTTCCGGCTGTCTACCGCCGTGGCCATCAGAGAGGTGCTCTTGATCCTCTTCCCCAGGCTCCGGTTGAACAGTGCCATCCAGAGCTTCACAGCAATGCTCATGAGCAGCACCAGCACCAACGCCCAGGAGAAGTTCACCGGCTCCGGGTGCAGGATCTTCCCAAAGGACTCCTTGGCCAGCTCTACCCCGATCACCAGGATCATGGCCGCCACCGCCAGGCCGGAGAGGTATTCGATCCGGGCGTGTCCGTAGGGATGCTCCTCGTCCTCAGGCTTCCGGGCCAGCCGGAAGCCGATGAGGGTCACGATATTTGACGAGGCGTCGGACAGGTTGTTCACCGCGTCCGCCCGGATGGACACGCTGCCGCTGAGGGTGCCCACAATGAGCTTCCCCGCGAACAGCAGCAGATTACAGAATATGCCCACGATCCCCGCCAGCGTGCCGTATTTTCCCCGAACCTCCGGATCCTCGGTGTTGTCCCGATCCCGGACAAACAGCCGCAGCAGCAGCTTGGTCATGCTATCTCCCCCTCTTTTTCTTCATTCTACTCCATTCAGACTGCGGTTGCAACCCTGTTAGTCACACCTTTTTCCAGTTTCCCTTGACATTTTCCGCGCATCTGATACCATAGAATCACGAAAAAGGAGGTCATGTCATGATTACACTTCCCGAGGATCGCTCCGTTCCCCTGTACCAGGCCCTGTATCAGCAGCTCCGGCAGGAGATCCAGTCCGGCGCCCTATCCTGCGGCCAAAAGCTCCCCTCCAAGCGAAAGCTGTCGGAGCAGCTGGGGGTATCCATCAACACCGTGGACAGCGCCTATTGCCAGCTGGAGGCCGAGGGCTTCATCCAATCCTCCCCCCGCCGTGGCTTCTTTGTACTGGATACGGGCCTGCTGCCCCAGGCCCCCAGACCCGTCCGGCCTCAGGCCCCCGCGGCCGCTCCGGCAAAGCGGGAATGGCAGGTGGACTTTTCCCCCTCCGGCATGGCCCGGCAGCAGTTCCCCTTCGGGGTCTGGCGGCGGCTCATGAAAAACTGCTTCAACGAATACGACCAGCGGCTGCTGCTCCGGACGGAGCCCCAGGGGGATCTGGGCCTTCGGCAGACGGTGGCGGACTACCTCTACCGGGCCCGGGGCGTAGTATGCGCTCCGGAGCAGATCGTCATCGGGGCCGGCACCGACAATCTTCTGCTGATCCTGGGGTATATTCTCTCCCCGGACTATCTGCTGGCGGTGGAGAATCCCCTCTACAACCGGGCCCATGCCCTGTTCTCCCGGCTGGGTCATCCGGTGGCGGCGGTGCCCGTGGATCCCGAGGGCGTCCGCATCTCCGCACTGCCCCAGCAGGACCGGGTGGCGGTATACACCACCCCCTCCCACCAGTATCCCCTGGGCTACGCCATGCCCATCGGCCAGCGGGCTGCCCTGCTGCGCTGGAGCAGTCAGGGCTCCGCCCGGTATATCATCGAGGATGACTACGACTCGGAATTCCGCTACCAGTCCCGGCCCATCCCATCTCTCCAGAGCATCGACACCCTGGGCCGGGTCATCTACCTGGGCACCTTTTCCCGGAGCGTGGCCCCGGCCCTGCGCATCAGCTATATGGTCCTGCCGGAATCCCTTTTGGCGCTCTACCGCCGGGAGTATCGGGGCTACGCCTCCACGGTCTCCGGCTTCGAGCAGGCGGTTCTGCGGCAGTTCATGCTGGAGGGCCACTTTGAGACCCATGTGAGCCGCATGCGCATCTACTACAAAAACCGCCGCCAGTGCCTGGTGGACGCGCTGTCACCCCTGTCCCCCTGGATGGAGATCCTGGGCCAGCCCGCAGGTCATCACCTGACCCTGAAGTTCTCCTGCGGCATGGTGGAATCGGAGCTGGTGGCCTCAGCCGGAGCCCTGGGGGTTCGAGTCTATCCCATCTCCCCCTATTTTCTTGGAGAGGTGCCAAAGGAGCACCGGGCTACGGTGCTCCTGGGCTTTGGCGGATTAGAGGATGACGCGATCCGACAGGGGGCGGCGCTGCTGTGCCGGGCCTGGATCCCGGAGAAGGGAGAAAATCATGGATAACCGCACCCCCGTCCTCACCTTTGTGGGCCTCTCCGGCACCGGAAAGACCACGTTCTTAGAGCGGCTGATCCCGGTGCTGAAGGGCCGCGGCCTCCGGGTTGCGGTAGTCAAGCACGACGTCCACGGCGTCGAGATCGACCGCCCCGGAAAGGACACCTACCGCTTCTCCGCCGCCGGAGCCGACCTGGTGGCAATTTCCGGCCCCGATAAATTCGCCGTCATTGAGCAGCCGCCTCAGGAGCTCTCCCTGGAGGAGGTCATCTCCCGGCTGCCCCCGGCGGATCTGTTGCTCACCGAGGGGTATAAGCGGAGCCCCTACCCTAAAATCGAGCTCCACCGCAGGGCCCTGAACCAGCCCCTGCTGACTCCCGCCCTGGATCTGCTGGCGGTTCTCACCGACGAGCCCCTGGATACCCCGGCCCCCCAGCTGGCGCTCACGGACGTTGATGGCTGCGCCCAGCTGATCCTCAACTATTTAAGCTGGTTCCGTCGGAACCTATAGCCGCTCCAGTTCCTCGATCTCGTCCTCCGTATACACCGGGATCCCCGCTGCTTCCAGCAGCTCCGCAGTGACCCCATTTCCATCGATCACCGTGCCGGTAAAACTGCCGTCGTAGATTTTCCCCTTGCCGCAGGAGGGGCTCCGGGCCTTGAGCAGCGCGCCCTCACATTGGAGCAGCTGCCCCAGCCTTCGGGCCTCCTCCGCCCCCTTCCGGTAGGCGTCTGTCACGTCCGCCCCGGTCTTGGCGCATACCTTCTCCCCCTGGCGCTCCGCCGGGGGCCGGGGCGTGGGCAGTCCTCCCAGCTGCTCGGGGCATACCGGCACCAGCTGGTATGCTTCCGCCAGCTCCGCCGCCTGGGGACAGAGATTGTTTCCGCCGCTGTATTTGCAGTTTTCGCCCAGCAGGCAGGCGCTGATGAGGATCCGTTTCATAGCCGTCACTCCTTTGCTGTGCTGGAAAAGCCGCCGCAGAAAAATTGCGGCGGCTTTTGCTTATTCGTTTGGCATCCACTTGGCATAGAGCTCCATGGAGCCCTCCACGGGACTTTCAAAATCCCAGGGAGTGTTGAGGCTGTCGTCGGAGTACCAGCCCTCGAAGGTGTAGCCCTCCCGGGTTGGATTCTGGGGGATCTCCACGGTCTGGCCGTACTGGCACTTCTGATAGGCCACGTCTGTGCCGCCGTTGGAGTCGAAGCTCACGGTGTAGCCCCCCTGCCGGGTGGCAATGAAGATACACAGGATAATGGCCAAAATTCCAGCCACGATGATGATATCCAGGGTCCGAACGGAGATCTTCACATGCCTGTAGAGCCCTCGGAGCTTTCTCTGCTCCGGAAAATCTCCGGGACGAAGGGGATCGTTCACTGCCATGCTTACTTGCGAACCAGGTACTTCCGCATGTCGATGGCGCAGGCCACCAGAATGACCAGGCCCTTGATGATGTACAGGGCGTTCTGATCCACAGACAGGAAGTTCAGGCCAGTGAAGATGATCTGGAGCAGCAGCACGCCCACCACAATGCCGGAGATCTTACCGATGCCGCCCACGAAGGAAACACCGCCGATGACACAGGCCGCGATGGCGTCGCACTCGTAGTTGAGGCCGGTGTTGGCGTTGACGGAGGCGATACGGGCGCCGTCGAAGAAGCCGGTGACGGCATACATAACGCCGGCCAGCACGAATACCAGGATGATGGTGGCGGTGACGTTGACGCCGGAGACGTTGGCGGCCTCCTCATTGGATCCAACCGCGAACATGTTCTTGCCGAAGGTGGTCTTATTCCAGATGACCCACATGAGGGCCGTCAGGATGATGGCATAGAGCACATACCTGGGCACGGCCACGTTGCCGATGGTGAACAGGGGGCCCGCCACCAGGTTCCGGTAGCCCTCGGAGAGGCCGGACAGGGTCTGGCCGTTGTTCTCGCCCATCTTGAGGTACAGCAGGATGGTGCCGTAGACGATCAGCTGGGTGGACAGGGTGACGATGAAGGGGTGCAGCTTAAACTTGGCCACGGAGAAGCCGTTGACCAGGCCGATGACAGCGCCCACCACGATCACCAGCAGGAACACCAGGGGCAGCGGCTGCACGCCCAGGCCCGGGAAGATCTTGTTGGCGGTGGTCAGAAGAGACGCGGAGATACAGGCGGACAGGCCCACGGCACGGCCCGCGGAAATATCGGTGCCGGTGAGCACGATGCAGCCCGCGATGCCCAGAGCGATGGGCAGCTTCGCCGCCGTCAGGGAGATGATGTTCACAATGGAAGACAGGGAGACGAACTGGGGCACCCGGATAGCGATGAAGATGATCGCCAGGATGATGATGATGTACATGGCGTTGTTGAACAGCATGTCCGTGATGGTTCGGCGCTTGTCCTGCTTGGAAAGGCTCTGGAAATGCGCCCACCGGGTGCTCAGCGTATTCTTATTGGTTACTTGTTTTTCAGCCACGGCTGGTTCCTCCTCATACATATTTCGCCGCCAGGGTCATGATCTCCTCCTGGGTGGCGGTTTTCGCGTCCACCTCACCGGCCAGACGGCTGCCGGACATGACCAGAATACGGTCGCAGACGCCCAGGAGCTCCGGCATCTCAGAGGAGACCATGATGACCGTCTTGCCCTGCTTGGCAAGGTCGATGATCAGCTGATAGATCTCGTACTTCGCGCCGACGTCGATGCCGCGGGTGGGTTCGTCCAGCAGGAGGATCTCCGGATCGGTGAGCAGCCAGCGGCCCAGAATGACCTTCTGCTGGTTGCCGCCGGACAGGGAGCGGATCTTGGTGGACTGATTGGGGGTTTTGATGCGCATGGCGGAAATGGACCAGTCGGTGCTCTCCTTCATCTTTGCGTCGCTGAGAAGGCCGCCTCGCAGATATTTTTTCAGGCTGGAAATGGTGGTGTTGTCCCGGATGTCCAGAATGCCGAAGATGCCGGTGGCCCGGCGCTCCTCGGTGAGCAGGGCAAAGCCGTTGGCCACGGCCTCCCGGGGGGTGCGGTTGCGAATGGTCTTGCCATGGAGCTTCAGGGTTCCGCTCTTTTTGGCAGCCACGCCGAAGATGGTCTCCAGGGTCTCGGTACGGCCGGAGCCGTCCAGGCCCGCGATGCCCAGGATCTCACCTGCGTGGGCCTCAAAGGAGATGTTGTCCAGGGCGTTGTGGAGGCCGCAGAGGTTCTCCACCGCCAAGGATACGTCTCCCGATACCTCGTTGTCCTTGGGCGGGAAGCGGTTGGTGAGCTCACGGCCCACCATCAGCTTGATGATCTTGTCCATGGTCATGTCCTTGGCAGGCTCCGTGGCGACCCAGGTGCCGTCCCGCATGACCGTAATATCGTCAGAAATCCTTAGGATCTCGTCCATTTTGTGAGAAATATAGATGATGCCGCAGCCCCGATCCCGCAGCATGTTGATGATGCGGAACAGGTGCTCCACCTCGGTCTCCGTCAGGGAGGAGGTGGGCTCGTCGAACACGATGACCTTCGAGTGGAAGGATACGGCCTTTGCGATCTCCACCATCTGCCGCTGAGAGACCGGCATGGTGCTCATGATTGCCTTGGGGTTTACATGGATATCGAGATCGTTGAAGATCTCCATGGTGTCATTGTACATCTTCTTTTCAGAGACCAGCGGCCCGATCTTCGGGTAGCGGCCCAGCCAGATGTTGTCCATGACGTTGCGCTTGAGCGCCTGATTGAGCTCCTGATGGACCATGGCCACGCCATTTTCCAGAGCTTCCTTGGAATTCTTAAAATTGATCTCCTGGCCTTCCAGGTAGATGTGTCCCTCGTCCTTGTTGTAGACGCCGAAGAGACATTTCATCAGAGTGGACTTTCCCGCGCCGTTCTCCCCCATGAGGGCATGGACGGTTCCGGCTCGGACAGTCAGGGAGACATGATCGAGTGCTTTGACGCCGGGGAAGCTCTTACAGATATTCTCCATCCGAAGGAGCACCTGAGAGTCCTGTGCGGTCCCGGCGGCAGATGCGTTGTTGTCCAATAAGGGTCCCTCCTTGATCGCTTGCGGGTCAGGGCCGAGCATACGGGAACCGGGCCCATACCCCAAAGCAGCCGCGCCGGTAGGGCGCGGCTGCCATAGCTGCAGTAAAATTATTCGCCGGTGTAGGTAGCGTAGGGGATATTCACACGCCAGGTGCCGACCACGTTGTCAGTGTCAACGGAATCGAACTTGTCCTTGCCGCCCTGGAAGTTCTGAGCGACGGTAGCGATGGTGTTGGCCATGCCCTCGGCATCCTGCTTGATGGTACCGGTCATGGAGCCGTCAGCGATCTTCTCCTTGGCAGCGTCGGTAGCGTCAACGCCGAAGACGGGGATGTAGGTAGCGCCTTCCTTGTTGTAGCCAGCGTTCTGCAGAGCGGAGATAGCGCCCAGAGCCATGTCGTCGTTGTTGGCGATGACCAGCTCGACCATGTTGTTGTTGGCCTCGGAGTACTGGGACAGGATGGTCTGCATATACTCGGTAGCGGCCTGAGCGGACCAAGTGCCGTTCTGGTCGACCAGGTACTTGTTGGAGTTCGCGGAGTCATAGAACTCCAGAGCGGGCTTGCCGGCATCCTCGAGAACCTTGTCAGCGTCCTCAACGCCGTACTGGGTACGGGCAATGGCCTCAGCGTTGGCCTCGTCGCCCTTGAACATGACGTAGGAGATCTTGCCGTCGCCGTTGAGATCCAGCTTGTCGTAGTTGTCGACCAGGTACTGGCCGATCATCTGGCCCTGCATGTGGCCAGCCATCTCGTAGTCGGTGCCGATGAAGGCGCACTTGTCATAGCTTGCGATAACGGACTCGCCGCCGTCCTCAGCGGTGGAAACGGCACGGTTGAAGAACACCACGGGGATGTCCTTTTCCTTGGCCATGTTGATGATGTTGGTGGCGGCATCCTCGGAGCCGGAGTCCACCAGGTTGACGATCAGCATGGAGGTACCCTTGGAGATAGCGGTCTGGATGGCCTCAGTCTGGGTGGTCTGGTTGCCGTTGCCGTCGTAGTCGGTGAAGTTCACACCGGCGGAGGTGAGCTGGGCGTCCAGAGCGGTACGAACGCTGGAGATGTATGTATCAGCGTAGGTGTAGTAGAATACGGAAACCTCGCCGCCGTCGGCAGCGGTGGTAGTACCAGCCTCGGCAGCCGCGGTGGAAGTCTCGGCGGCAGCGGGAGCGGAACCGGCCTCTGCGGAAGCAGCGGTGCTGCCGGTGGAGCCGCCGCAGGCAGCCATGGACAGCATCATGCACCCGGACAGGAGCAGTGCGGAAAGTTTCTTCAGTTTCATAGTGTTTGATCTCCTTCGATCATAGAATTTCACGGCCTAAAATCTTTGCCAGGGAGCCGTGATCGAACGGTAAATATACCGCTATATGGATGATAACATAGGTTCTTTGAAAATACAACACTTTCTTTTTACGTTTCCATAACATTCTTGCGTTTTCGCCGAACAAACGGCGGATCTGGCCACTTTTCGGCGTCGAAACCCACCCATCCCCCCGCAAAATTCCCTGTTCCCCGAAGAAATAGCATTCTAAGCAAAATGTTACACAAATATTAAGTTCACATTTCCTTTTCGCCAGAAAGTTCAGAATCAGCCTGTACGCTGTCATAGAAAATTTACAGCGGAGCCCTTGCAAAACATAAAAAGAATGCTATAATGTAATTAGCAAAACGACATTACGAGGTGATCCTTATGGCATATACGATCTTCTGTGACGAGGGCTTTACCTTTACGGCGGCGGAGCTGCTGAGCCCCCATTTTGTCAAGGTGGCAGACCGGGATTTTTCCGGTGCCCTGGCGGCCCATCCCGGCGACGCCTATCTCATTACCATGTCCCCGGCCTTTTCCGGCAGCTTTGAGGCTGCCTGCCAGGCCCGGGAGGAGGCCCTGCGCCGGGAGCCTGACCGGCGGGTCTTTGTGCTCGATACCCGGACAGCCTTTGCCGGAGAGATGGCCGTGGCCCGTCAGCTCCACGATCTGCTGCTGTCAGGCAAGGCCCCGGAGCAGGCGGTGCTGGAGACTCAGGACTATATTGAGCGCATGAGCACCGTGGGCGTATTGGATCGGGCGGATGTGGCCCGGGAAAAGCACGCAGTCGTTCGCGGCGCCCTGAAGGGCCGCTTTGGCCGGAAGCTCCTGATGGTGGGCGGCCAGGACGGTCGGCTCCATATCCGCGGCCGGAGCCGCGGGGCCTCTCTGGAGGCGCTCACCCGTCTGGCGGAGAAGCAGCTCGCCCGGCGCACCGAAAAGCCTCAGCGCTGCGTGATCACCTACTCCGGCTGCCCGGAGCGTGCCAAGGAGCTGGGCCGACAGCTGAAAAAGCTCTGCGGGTTCCGGGAGCTGGTCATTACCCCCGCGGATCGGGCCGCTACCCGGCTGATGGGCAGCGGGACCATGCTGGCGGCGTTTTGAGTTGCCGACAGAGATCTATTTCTTTAATATGGATCGCGGGTGCGCTGCACGATGTGCAGCGCACCCGTTTTCTTTGGGGTAGGGAGTGTTTGCCCATTGCTGATGATTTGGAGCGTGGTATATGCTTCCGCCCTGCATAGCACTGATTGCGGGCACAGCCTCCCCTGTGCAAGGGGAGGTGTCACGGCCTAAAGCCGTGACGGAGGGGATGTTCCCCAAGTGTAATGCCTTGCAGGCATCAACTGGGTACTGGGAAGCTGACTGTTCAGACCCGGAGGCCCTTACACTAAAAACCTCATAGAGCTCATAGCCAGTCGAGCTTCTACAAGGAACCACTTCCTCGGAACTATCCCCCAGTCAGCTTCGCTGACAGCCCCCTTTGCACAAAGGGGCCTTTGGTGCGTCAGGTACGGGAGTGCTTACATAGCTTTGAGATTGCAGGACGAAGAGGTGCTACAAATTCGGGCGATTGACAATCGCCCCTACCGGTGCACCGAAAAATCATCCCCCACAAACAAACAAGGTGCAGTGCATACCGTCATGCACCGCACCTTGTTTTCCGCTTCAAGCTCTCACTCCACAAATTTTCCCCGTATCTTCTCCAGGGTCTCCTCCCGGACTCCGATCTCCTTCAAATATTCCACCACGCCGCCGTACTTTTCATCCAGATAGTCGATCAGTGTGGTCATGGCCGCCGCCGGAGTCTGGAAGAACGCCTCGTCCATCTTCGGCCCGGGCGCCTTCTCCCCATTCTGCGGCTTGGGCCCCAGCTGCATCTTCCCGCTGCGGATCTTCTCATACACCGGCTCCAGATACACCTGGCTCACGCAGTAGTCCGCGGCAATATCCGCCCGCTGAACGCCGGCGATGGACAGCAGGTAGCAGGTCATGAGCCCCGTCCGGTCCTTGCCCGTGGTGCAGTGATACAGCAGTGCCCCGGGGCAGTTGGCCGCCAGCTCCAGCACATCCAGAGCCCAGGCCCGGCTGTCCTCGGCCATGGAGATGTACTGCTCCCCCCAGCTGAGCTTTTTCGGCATG
This sequence comes from uncultured Oscillospiraceae bacterium, assembly GCA_934546685.1. Taxonomy (GTDB): domain Bacteria; phylum Bacillota; class Clostridia; order Oscillospirales; family Oscillospiraceae; genus HGM13006. The sequence continues at coordinate 446 of CAKTEB010000016.1, read as the reverse complement.
GGGGGCTTTTTTGCGCCGATAATGGCCGCCTCATTGAACAGGGGCCGGGGATAGTAGGTCATGCGCTCCCGAAGGTCGCTGGGCCGGGCCTCGGTCTCCATGGTGCTGCGGAAGTCCATGGAGGCCACCACACCGTAGTCCTCCAGATACCTGAGATCCTCCTCCGGCAGCCCCACCGGAGCCTCGCTGCGGATGAACACCCCGAACCGGGTGGTTTTTCCGTCCTGGGTTGGGAAGCCGCCTAAGTCTCGGGCGTTGTAGAGCCCCTTCATCATCAATCGTCTTGTCGGCATTGCATTCTTCCTTTCCTTCTTACGCCTCTTGTATTTTGCAGTTATTCCACAGACTTCAGCGACTGCACCATATCGATCTTCTTCATGCGGAAGTACATGAGGAAGTTCACCGCCAGGGCGAAGATCAGCGACAGCACCACACTCATGAGATAG
>CAKTEB010000015.1 GCA_934546685.1 uncultured Oscillospiraceae bacterium | reverse complement strand
CCAGAAGTGGGAGTACATCAATCAGAACAACCGCTCCGGCAATCCCCTGACCAAGACCTATTTCTACGATCAGGAAATCGAGCCCTTTATGGACGTGACCCTGCCCGAGCCCTACGAGACCTACTAAGAAGGAGGACTACTCATGAACAGAGAATTCTATACCGCCAATGCTCCGGCCCCCCTGGGCTATTACAGCCAGGGCGTGAAGCAGGCTGGCTCCACCCAGGTATCCATGCAGTTCCCCATTGATCCCGCCACCGGCAAGCTGGTAGAGGGCGGCATCAAGGAGCAGACGGCCCAGACCTTGAAAAACTGCGAGGCTGTGATGAAGGAGGCATTCCTGGGGCTCCATGTGATCGTTAAGACCAACGTGTATCTCAAGGATCTTGCGGATTTCGAGGCCTTCAATGAGGTCTACCAGACCTTCTTCCCGGAGATCAAGCCTGCGCTGACCGTGATCCCCGTCAGCGATCTGCTGGTGAAGGACGCCAAGATCATGATCGACATGGTGGCCTGCAAGTAAAAAACAGACCTTCCGGGGCGCAATGCCCCGGAAGTAAGATTTTTATGCTGAGAAAGGAGATCCTATGAAACGCAAAAGAATCGTTACCATGCTGCTGGCTGTGAGCCTGTGCCTGGGTGCGCTTACCGGCTGCGGCGGCGCAGCCAGCTCGGCGGCCTCCGGCTCCAGCGCAGCGGCCCCCTCCTCGGAGCAGAAAAGTGAGGCGCCCCTGGAGAGCGAGGCTCCCGCTACGGCGGAAGCCTCTGAAGCGGAAACAGCAGCTGAGGCCTCCGAGGCGGAAGAAGTCAAGGAGTTTACCATCGCCGACACCGTAGACCTGCCCATCACCGATGAGATTACGAGCTTCACCATGTGGTGCGGCGCACCTCCTGGAGGCCTTTCCGTGGTGGGCTCTCCCATTATGGATTATATCACTGAAAAGACCAACATCTCCCTGGAGCTGCTGGAGCAGAATATGATGACCGCCAACGAGAAGTTCAATCTGATGGTGGCCTCTCAGGACTACCCGGACATCATCTCCGCCTTTGATGAGAGCTATTCCGGCGGTGCGGTAAAGGGCTATGAGGACGACGTTATCATCGATCTCACCGACCTGATGGAGGAGTACGCGCCCAACTACATGGCCTACATCCAGCAGGATGAGCAGAACTACCGGGACGCCTTCAATGATGACGGCCAGATGCTGTTTATGAACGGCTACAACGACCACTATGTGCAGGCCAGAGGCAACGTGATCCGACAGGATCTGCTGGATAAGCTGGGCCTGGACATCCCCAAGACCTACGATGAGTACCACGATGTGCTGGAGGCCTTCAAGAACGACGGCGTGGAGTATCCCATCTGGCTGCCCAAGGAGGTTCAGGGCGGCGCGCTGCTGTCCGCGGGCTACGGCGTCTCTGGCTACACCCTCCAGAAGACCGGTACGCACTTCTTTCAGAAGGATGGCACTGTCTATTCCTCCTTCCTGACTGATGAATACAAGGAATTCCTCCAGATGCTCTCCCAGTGGTATTCCGAGGGCCTCATGGCCAAGGATTTCTACGCCATCGTGGATGACATGGGATCCGCCAGTGAGCCGGAGATCCTCAACGGCAACGTGGGCGTCTGGTATCACATGGCTGATAAGATCGGTACCTATAACAACAGCGCCTCCGTAGAGGGCTTCCATGCAGTGGGGCTGGCCGACGCGGTTCAGCAGGAGGGCGACATCAGCCACTTCTACCAGAACGAGGGCAGTAGCAAGACTACCAACAAGGGCATTTCCATCTCCGTCCAGGCGGAGGATCCTGAGGACATTCTGAAGTTCTTCGACTGGTTCTTCACCAAGGAGGGCAGCACCGTTGCCAACTACGGCATCGAGGGCACCAGCTTCAATTATGACGCGGACGGCAATCCCCAGTACACCGACCTGATCGCCAACAACCCCGACTATACCTTCCAGCAGATCGCGCTGCTGTACTGCTGGGCGGATATCCCCACCATCGTGGTGCGTGACCGCTCCTTCAAGGCCACCTACACCCAGGATTCCCTGGATGCCATCGACCTCTATGGGGCCAACACGGACGGGGCCTACGAGATGCCCGCACGGCTGAGCTTTACCACCGAGGAGAGCGAGGAGTACGCCAACACCATCGGCGATATCGAGACCCGTGCCGACGAGCAGATCGTCCGGTTCGTCATTGGCGAGCTGAACTTCGAATCTGATTGGGACGACTTTGTCCAGGAGCTGAAAGACATGGGCCTGGAGCGCTGCGTGGAGCTCAAGCAGGCAGCTTTGAACCGCTATTACGAGCGTTAAGTTTCCGGTTTCATCTATCCTTCTTAAATGGCTGTCCCGCCGCGAATTTGCGGTGGGACAGCCGTATTTTTTGCATCTTCCTTCATTCTATGGTATACTGAAAAAAAGCCTAAGGAAAGAATGTGGAGAATGTGGAGCAAATAAAGGAAAAAATGAATCATTGGAGCGACTATGCCCTGACGCTGGGAAAGTGGCTCCTGTTTTCCCTGGTAGTGGGTGTTACGGTGGGCGTGGTGGGGGCGCTGTTCCATATGTCCATCGGTTATGTGACGAGCCTCCGGCAGACTCACGGCTGGGTGCTGTATTTACTGCCTCTGGCGGGCCTGGTGATCGTCTGGGCCTATCATGTGACCCAGATGTCCGACGACAAGGGCACGGAATACATCATCGGCGCGGTCCGGGAGGGACGGAATCTGCGAATCCGAACCGCCCCGCTGATTTTCCTCAGCACCGTTCTGACCCATCTCTGCGGCGGCAGTGCGGGACGGGAGGGCGCGGCGCTCCAGCTGGGCGGATCCATGTCCAACTTCCTGGGCCGGGTGGTGCATCTCAACGAGAAGGATGACCGGATCATTACCATGTGCGGCATGGCTGCGGGCTTTTCCGCCCTGTTTGGCACGCCTTTGGCGGCGGCGGTGATGTCCATGGAGGTGGTCAGCGTCGGTGTGATGTACTACTCCGCCATTGTGCCCTGTGTGCTCTCGGCGCTGATCGCCCAGGTGGTGGCCTCGGCCATGGGAGTGGAGGCTACGGCCTTTGCGGTGGCCCAGGTGCCGGAGATCAGCCCGATCATCCTGCTTCAGGTGGGCGGCCTGGGGATCCTCTGCGCCATGGTGGCGGTGCTGTTCTGCGCCATCATGCACCTGGCGCCAAAGGGCTATGCCAAGATCACCCAAAACCCCTATCTCAAGGTGCTGCTGGGGGGCGTGGTCGTGGTGCTGCTGACCCTGCTGCTGGGGACGGATTATAATGGCGCGGGTATGCCGGTCATCAACCGGGCCATGGCTGGGGAAGCCCGGCCTGAGGCATTCCTGCTGAAGATCGTCTTTACGGCGCTGACCCTGGCGGCGGGCTTTAAGGGCGGCGAGATCGTTCCGGCCTTCTTCTGCGGCGCGGCCTTCGGGGCGTTCTACGGGCCGATGCTGGGGCTGAATGCCTCCTTTGCGGCGTCTCTGGGCATGACGGCGGTGTTCTGCGGGGTCACCAACTGCCCCCTGACCTCGATCCTCCTGAGCTACGAGCTCTTTGGGGGCCAGGGGCTGGCGCTCTATGCCCTGTGCTGTGCCCTTTCCTACATGCTCTCGGGCTACAGCGGCCTGTACCACGCGCAGAAGATCGTCTACTCCAAGCTCCGCCCGGAGTATGTGAACAAGGACACCCACTGAGCAACGATACAAGAATCCGTGAAATTTTGCCGGGAATTTTGGCGGGGCCGCCAAGCCGCGTCCCTTGTTCTGATCTGGGTTTCATGGTATAATAATAATCTATTGAGTCAAAATGGGCAGAGATCGCCTGATGGATACAACAAAACGGAGGTTACAGCATGGGATGTTTTGACACGGAGGAGCTCTGGGGCCTGCATGAGGAGTGCGGCGTATTCGGTATCTGGAACCCGGCGGGAGACTGCGCCAGAGATACCTATTACGGCCTCTATGCGCTCCAGCACCGGGGGCAGGAGTCCTGCGGCATTGCGGCCAACAACAACCGGGATATCACCTGCTATAAGGATATGGGCATGGTGGGCGAGGTGTTTTCCGAGGAAAAGCTGGATGAGCTGAACGGCACCATGGCGGTGGGCCATGTGCGCTATTCCACCGCCGGCGGCTCCAAGCGGGAGAACGCTCAGCCCCTGACCCTCAGCTATATCAAAAACGACCTGGCCCTGGTGCACAACGGCAACCTGGTGAACGCCAACGCACTGAAGCGGGAATTTGAACTCAAGGGCTCCATCTTCCAGACCACCGCGGATACGGAGGTCATCGCCTATGCCATCGCCAGAAAGCGGCTGGAGTGCAGCTCCATCGAGGAGGCTGTGATCCAGGCCACCCGGCAGCTGGTGGGCGCGTTCAGCCTCATCGTCATGAGCGGCGAGAAGCTGGTTGCGGCCAGGGATCCCTGGGGTTTCCGGCCTCTGTGCATCGGCAGACGGGGAGACGCCTGGGTGGTGGCCTCAGAGACCTGCGCCTTGGACGGCGTGGGCGCGAAATTCGTCCGGGATATCGAGCCCGGCGAGGTGGTAAAGATCCACAAGGGCGAGCTGACCTCCTATCGGGATAATTGCAGCGGCAGGAGCAACATCTGTATCTTCGAGTACATCTATTTCGCCCGCCCTGACAGCGTCATCGGCGGCCAGGGGGTCCATGAGGCCCGGCTGGAGGCGGGACGGATCCTGGCCCGGCAGAATCCTGTAGATGCGGACGTGGTCATTGGTGTGCCTGATTCCGGCCTGGACGCGGCCCTGGGCTATGCCCAGGAGAGCGGCATTCCTGTGGCTGAGGGCTTCATCAAGAACCGGTATATTGGCCGGACCTTCATTAAGCCCGAGCAGTCCTCCCGGGAAACGGCGGTGAAGCTGAAGCTCAGCCCCATGCGCAGCCAGATCGCGGGCAAACGAGTCATAATGATCGATGACTCCATCGTGCGCGGTACCACCTCCAACCTGATCACCAATCTGCTTCGGGACGCTGGGGCCACGGAGGTCCATGTGAAGATCTCCTCTCCGCCCTTTATCTCCCCCTGCTACTTCGGCACCGACGTGCCGGATAAGGATCACCTGATCGCATGTCGGATGGATCTGGAGGAGATCCGGAAGCACATTGGCGCGGATTCCCTGGACTACCTGCGGGTGGAAAGCCTCCGGGAGCTGGTGCCCTGCATCAAGGGCGGCTTCTGCCAGGGGTGCTTCACCGGAAGCTACCCTGTGGAGATCCCGGAGGATGTCTAAACTGACGTGACTGAGCGAAAACTTGCAAAATTGCTGGCATAACGGATGTAAAATGCGGAAAATATAGAAATGATGCAAGAATGCACATGAAATTCATCAAAACTATTGACAGAGCCCCGGGGATATTGCTATAATACCCCCATCGGTGAAGGGCGGCGCGCAGTCCTGCGGGCCGCCCTTTTTATTTTATTTCGGCCCTGGGCCGCCTACATGATAAAGGAGGAATCCATATGGCAAAGTACACGAAGGAAGATATCATCCGGCTGGTGGAGGAGGAGGACGTAAAGTTCATTCGGCTCCAGTTCTCCGACATTTTCGGCATGCTGAAAAACGTGGCGGTGACCGCCTCTCAGATCGAGAAGGTGGTGAACAACCAGATCATGATCGACGGCAGCTCCATTGAGGGCTTCGTGCGCATTGACGAATCGGATCAGTATCTCCATCCGGATCTGGACTCCTTTGCCATCATGCCCTGGCGGCCCATGAACGGCAAGGTGGCCCGGCTCATGTGTTCGGTCTACAATCCCGACGGCACTCCCTTTGTGGGCGATCCCAGAAACGTCCTGCAGAGGGCCGTGGATGCCGCCGCCGCTGAGGGCTATACCTTCAATGTGGGCCCGGAGTGCGAGTTCTTCCTGTTTGAGACTGACGAGAAGGGTCATCCCACCACGGTGCCCCAGGATGAGGCCGGATACTTTGACCTGAGCCCTGTGGATCACGGCGAGACCGTCCGCCGGGATGTGTGCCTGGCCCTGGAGGCCATGGGCTTTGAGATCGAGGCCAGCCATCATGAGGTGGCCCAGGGCCAGCATGAGGTGGACTTTAAGTACGCCGACGCCATGACCACGGCAGACCGCATCGAGACCCTGAAGCTGACGGTGAAGACTTACGCCTCCCGGAACGGTCTCCATGCCACCTTTATGCCCAAGCCCATCTACGGCATCAACGGCAGCGGTATGCACATCAACATGAGCCTGTTCAAGGATGGAAAGAACGCCTTTTATGATGAGTCCGACCCTCGGGGCCTCAGCAAGACCGCCTATAGCTTTATTGCGGGCCTTATGCTCCATGTCCCTGGCATGGCTGCGGTGCTGAATCCCCTGGTCAACAGCTATAAGCGGCTGGTGCCAGGTTATGAGGCACCCTGCTATGTGGCGTGGTCTGCCAGCAACCGCTCTGCCCTGATTCGTATTCCCTCTGCCAGAGGCAGCGCTACCCGGGTGGAGCTCCGGTGCCCGGACCCTGCCTGCAACCCCTATCTGGCTTTGGCTGTGTGTCTGGCTGCGGGGCTGGACGGCGTGAAGCGGAATCTGACACCCCCGGAGGAGATCAAGGCCAATATCTTCGCCATGACTCCCGGCGAGCGGGAGCGGGAGGGCATCCATTCTCTGCCCGCGGATCTCCAGGAGGCCATCGAGGCCATGGAGGCCGACGGCCTCATCATGGACACCCTGGGCGAGCACGCCAGTGCCGCCTATCTCACCGGCAAGAAGCAGGAGTGGGAGGACTACCGTACCAGCATCAGCCAGTGGGAGCTGGACCGCTATCTGATCCGCTACTGATTCCGGAGCACCGGAACATTCGGAAAGGAGAGCGGTGGAGATGAATCATATCCTGGTAGCCTTCGCCGGGGAAAAGACCCGGCAGCGTATGACCGATATCTTTGAATCCACCGGTATCCGGGTGTCCGCCTCCTGCTCCAGCGGCGCGGAGGTGCTGCGGTGGTGCGGACGAATGGGCGGCGGGGTGGTGCTCTGCGGCTATCGCCTGATGGACATGATGGCCGATGAGCTTTTTGAAAACCTGCCCCAGGGCTTTTCCATGCTGCTTTTGGCCACGGAAATGGAGCTGGAGAGCTGCAACCACGACGGGATCTGTAAGCTGTCGGCTCCGGTGCAGCGGTCTGAGCTGGTGGATTCGGTTCGGATGCTCTTAGACCAAAGCGGCAGAGAGACGGCACCGGTGCCCAAGCGTTCCACGGAGGATAAGCTGCTGATCACCCGGGCTAAGGAGCTGCTCATGAGCCGGAACTGTATGACAGAGGAGCAGGCCCACCGGTTTATTCAGAAGCGGAGCATGGACACCGGATCGAAAATGGTGGAAACGGCCATGCGGATACTGGACGGACAAATAGTTCTGTAGCGCAAGTAAAAAGATGCCGCCTGCCCGATAGGCAGGCGGCGTTTTTACGCTTTCGGGTGAAAATGCCGATGGATGCGCCGGAAAAGCAGACAGCATAGATATCCCAGGGCTGTGCCCAGGGTGTTGAGGATCAGGTCCTCCACCTCGCTGACCCCGGTGCCAAAGACGTACTGGCTCACCTCGATGTACAGGGACAGAAGAAAGCCGCAGAAAATGACCCGGCTCCGGCCCCCTGTGAGGATGGGCAGCAGAAAGCCCAGGGGCATAAACCAAATGAGATTCCCCACAAAGAGATAGAGAAACATGGCCTTGTCATAGCGGAAGATCCGCAGCAGCTCCACAAAGGGGATCCATAGGATCTTTCCGTTGCTGCAAAGGGCGTGGGCGCCGAAATCGGAACGGAATACCGTGATCCTCAGCAGCACAGCCAGATAGCAGAGCAGCAGCACCCAGAGGAGAACACGCAGAGACTTCTTCATGCTTCCTCCTGACCGGAAAGCCCCGTGAAGAAATCGCAGAAGGGGGCCAGGGTGCATTGACTGCATTTGGGGCTCCGGGCGGTGCAGACGGCGCGGCCGTGGAGCACGATTCGATGGCAGAAGTCGCTGGATTCCTCCGGGGGGATCACCTGCCGGAGCTGCATCTCCACCTTTTGCGGATCCTTTCCATGGCTAAGCCCCAGCTTGCCGCAGATGCGGATGCAGTGGGTGTCGCAGACATAGGCCTCCTGGTGGTAGATATCTCCCAGCAGCAGATTGGCGGTCTTCCGGCCCACACCCGGGAGCTTCAGCAGGTCTGCCATATTGTCCGGCACCCTTCCGTGATAGTCCTGAATCAGCATCTGACAGGCCAGCACAATGTCCCGGGCCTTGTGCTTATAGAAGCCGCAGGAGCGCACCAGCTCCTCCACATCGGCGATATTTGCCTGGGCAAAGGACTCCAGGGTGGGATATTTTGCGAACAGGGCCGGGGTCACCTGGTTGACCCGGGCGTCGGTACATTGGGCGGACAGCCGCACCGCGATCATTAGCTCATAGTCCTTTCCATAGTGCAGGGCGCACAGGGCGTCCGGATACAGCGCCTTCAGCGCCGCGAGAATATTCTGAACCTTATTTGAAACTTCCATGGTTCCCTCCATAGCGGGTGGTGGTCAAACGCACGATTTCCGTGACGAAATATCTGATTTAGTATATCATATTTTTTCATTTGTGGTATAATTATTTGCAAAGATCACAGACAAACAGGAGGGAAAGCCATGTACAAGCCCTTAGCGGATGAGATCCGCCCGAAAACCCTGGATGATGTGGTGGGGCAGGAGGAGCTGCTGGGGCCGGGAAGGCTGCTCCGGCGGGTGATCGCCTCCGGGAATATCCCGAATATGATCTTCTACGGCCCCTCAGGGGTGGGCAAGACCACTGTGGCCAGCATCATAGCCGCCCAGACCAACCGCACCCTGCACAAGCTCAACGCTACCCAGGCCTCCACCGCGGAGGTGCGGGAGATTTTGGCCCAGCCGGATACGCTGCTGGCCCCCAACGGCGTGCTGCTGTATCTGGACGAGATCCAATATTTCACGAAAAAGCAGCAGCAGGCCCTGCTGGAGTCCATCGAGAACGGCAAGGTGACGCTGATCGCCTCCACCACGGAGAATCCCTATTTCTATGTGTTCGGGGCCATCCTGTCCCGTTCCACCATCTTTGAGTTCAAGCCCATCACCCAGGAGGCGGCCCTGCAGGCCGTTCAGCGGGGCGTAGCATACATGGAGGAAAAGGAGCGGATCACGGCCCAGACGGAGGAGGGGGCTCTGGAGCACATTGCCTCGGCCTGCGGCGGAGATATCCGCAAGGCGCTGAATGCGGTGGAGCTGCTGTTCTCCGCCGGAGGCATGGAGAATGGAAAGCTGACCATCACCCTGGCGGATGCCCAGGCGGCCACCCAACGCTCTGCCCTGCGGTTTGATCGGGACGGGGACAGCCACTATGACGTGCTGTCGGCGTTCCAGAAGTCCATCCGGGGCTCGGATCCCGACGCTGGCGTACACTATCTGGCCCGGCTGCTGGAGGGAGGAGATCTGCCCTCGGTGTGCCGGAGGCTGCTGGTGATCGCGGCGGAGGATATCGGCCTGGCCTATCCTACGGCCATCACTGTGGTAAAGTCCTGCGTGGACGCGGCATTGCAGCTGGGGCTGCCGGAGGCGCGAATTCCCCTGGCGGAGGCGGTGATCTTCCTGGCTACCTGTCCCAAGTCCAACTCTGCCATCAACGCCATCGATGCGGCTATGGCGGATCTCAAGGCGGGAAAATCCGGGGACATTCCCGCCCATCTCAAGGATTCCCACTATGGCGGCGCGGCAAAGCTGGGCCATGGGAACACCTATCTCTACCCCCACAGCTATGAGAATCACTATGTGGCCCAGCAGTATCTGCCGGATCCCATCCGGGATCAGCATTACTATGAATACGGTCCCAACAAGATTGAGCAGACCGCCAAGGCCTATTGGGATAAGATCAAGGGCAATACCACACAAATCGGCAAGAAAGTCTGACGAGAGAATTTTCGTCAGAAAAAGGTGGAAAAACGCGGGAATACTTTGTGTATTGCAAGGTTTTCCTAACGCATTTCTGGCGGAAAGAATCCGTCAGAATCCGTAGACGCATTTGTGCGGTGTTGCCCAAGAAGTAGCGCTCAGCAGAGCACTGCTTCGCCCCCGGCATAGCGCCAATCCCGGACGTTGCCGGAGGTGGTGTAATACTGGAGGGACGGCAGGGGAGAGTTCCGGGGCAGCACCCGGATCACAATGAGCTTTACCTTCTGCCGCTGGGGCAGAATGGCCTTGATGTACACGCTGACCCGGTCCCCGGGCTGGAGATCGTCCCGATACTCCGCAAGCCCAGAGAGATTTGGGCTCAGCTCGATGAACACCCCGTAGTCCTTGACGCTGCGGACGACTCCTACTACGGTCTCGCCCACAGAGAATTTTTCGGCGTTTTCCTCCCAGGTGCCCAGCAGCTCCTTGTGGGTCAGATTGATGCGGCCCAGGGTATGGTCCTTTGAGAGAATGGCCGTATAGATCCGGTCTCCCTCCTGGAAACGGTCCCGGCTGTGATTGATCCGGGAGATGGAGATATGCTCGATGGACAGCAGCGACACGTTGCCGCAGCCGATATCGCAGAAGGCGCCGAACCGGTCTAAGTGGGTCACCACCGCCGGAAGCACCGTACCCAGGGGCACCTCCTCCAACAGATAGGTCAGCGCCTCCTGCTGAGCCTCCCGCCGGGAGAGCGTCAGCCGGGGCTGAGCGTCATAGAGCCCGTCGATGGAGGTGATCTTGAAGCACACCGGCTTCCCTACCCGGCTCAAAATGGCGATATCCCGGACGGTGCCCTCGGCAATGCCCAGGGCGGCCTCGCTTCGGGGAATCACCCCCTGGAGCGGCCCCAGATCCACCAGAAGATCGTGGGAGGGCGTGGCGGAGCGGGCGGTGGCCTCTAAAATGGTTCCCTCCTGCCAGGCCTTTTTCAGCTGCTCCCGGTTCAATTCATCGGCCCGGAGCGCTTTTGGGAACATGCCTTCGGGGTAATATGTAGGGTTCATGGTGTTCATACTGATTCCTCCATTTTTATAGCTTGGCAGCGGGGCTGCCGGTTTTGATTTATGCGTTTCTTATTTGCGGTGGGGGCGACCCTGGGATCGCCCCCAGCTGGCGGCTTATTGGATCCTGCCGCCCAGGGCCTCCAGCAGCCGCCGGGCCTCCGGAGCCTGGGTGTCGTCAGTGAGCACCGACAGGATCGAGGCCTCCTCCGGGCCTGGGGTGTGGAGCATGACGCCGTTGCCCGCCAGGGGCGTCAGCGCGCCCATGAGCTGGTTCCCGGCCTGATTTCCGCCGGTGATCCCATAGGGATAGGCCACCAGCAGGGGATCGGCGGGGATGTCCTGGGGCTTCTGCCTGGAGGAGACCATGTAGCCTCTCCGGCGCAGACGCTCGGCGGCCTGCCGGGCCTCATATGGATGCGAAAATTCACAGGTAATGGTAATCGACAATTCAATCACTCCTTCGGCCCTATTGTTGCCGCCGATAGGAGAAATTATGCAGTTGAGGTGACAATGATGGATGTACGAGTAGGGGATACCCTGGTCATGAAGAAGGCCCATCCCTGCGGCTCTAAGGAGTGGAAGGTGCTGCGTACCGGCATGGACTTCCGGCTTCGGTGCTTAGGCTGCGGCCATGAGGTCATGGGGGCCCGGGCCAAGCTGGAAAAGAATATTAAGGAAATCCGCCATGGAGAGGAATGAGGCCCTGGAGGGGGCGCGGAAGCTTCTCTATGAGCATTTTGGCTATTCCTCCTTTCGAGGGGCCCAGGAGACCCTGATCGCCGCGATTTTGGCGGGGCGGGACGCCCTGGGGATCATGCCCACCGGCGCGGGCAAGTCGATCTGCTATCAGATCCCGGGGCTCATGCTGCCGGGGATCACCTTGGTGGTGTCGCCGCTGATCTCCTTGATGCAGGATCAGGTTCGGGCCCTGAAGGCTGCGGGCATCCCGGGGGCGTATCTCAACTCGTCCCTGAGCTACAAGCAGTACCTGAAAGCCCTGGACAATGCCCGCCGGGGCATGTATAAGATCATCTATGTGGCCCCGGAGCGGCTCGTTACCAGCGAGTTCCAGAGCTTTGCGTCCTCCATTCCCATCTCTCTGGTGGCGGTGGACGAGGCCCACTGCGTCTCTCAGTGGGGCCACGATTTCCGGCCCTCCTATATGAATATCGCCCCCTTTGTGAACAGCCTGCCGCGGCGGCCGGTGCTGGCGGCCTTTACCGCCACGGCTACCCCGGCAGTTCGGGAGGATATTCTTGGGCACCTGTGCCTCCAAAATCCGGAGGTGGCGGTGACGGGCTTTGACCGGGAGAATCTCTTCTTCCAGGTCATGAAGCCCACGGATAAGAAGTCTGCCCTGCTGGAATTCATCGCCCAGCACCGGGAGGAAAGCGGCATTGTCTACTGCGCCACCCGGAAGAGCGTGGAGAAGGTCACGGAGCTGCTCCGGGACAACGGAATCGCCGCCGCCCGGTATCACGCGGGCCTGGAGGAGGAAGAACGCCGGGATGGCCAGACGGCATTTCTCTATGACAAGGTAAAGGTCATGGTGGCCACCAATGCCTTCGGTATGGGCATCGACAAGCAGAACGTGGGGTATGTGGTACACTATAATATGCCGAAAAATATGGAGGCATACTATCAGGAGGCGGGGCGTGCGGGCCGTGACGGCTCTAAGGCCCAGTGCCTGCTGCTCTACGGCCCCGGCGACGTCCATACCGCGGAGTTCTTTATCAACAACTCCACGGAGAATAATGAGGGCGGCCCCCAGGCGGCGGCCCAGCGCCGGAAGATTGAGTTCGACAAGCTGGAGCAGATGAAGCGCTACTGCTTTACCTCCGGCTGCCTTCGGCACTACATCCTGGACTACTTCGGAGAGAGCTCCCAGGAGCGGTGCGGCAACTGCGGGAACTGCCGAGCACGGCAGAATATCGCGGCAGCCCTGAAGGTGCCCCTGAAAACGCCCCAGAAGACGGAGCGGAGCCTCTATGAGATGCTCAAGAGCGTCCGGCTGGACTTCGCCGAAAAGGCGGGCCTGCCCCCGGAGCTGATCTTTACAGACCGGTCTCTCCAGGCTATGGCCGTTACCAAGCCCCAGAATGAACACGATATGATGGAGATCCCCGGCGTGAGCCCGGTGAAATATCAGATGTACGGAAAGACCTTTCTTCGGGTCATCCAGCGCAACAGCGACAGAAGGAGTGGCGTAGAATGAACAAGCAGTATTGGTCCAGCCGCATTCAGAATATCGAGCCCTATGTGCCCGGTGAGCAGCCTAAGGACCGTCGGTATGTAAAGCTCAACACCAATGAGAATCCCTATCCCCCGTCGCCCAAGGTGGCGGAGGCTGTGGGGAAGGTTCAGATGGCCGATCTGCGGCTGTACCCGGATCCGGACTGCCTTTCCCTGCGGACTGCCCTGGCCAAGGACAAAAATCTAAAGCCGGAGCAGGTTTTTGTGGGCAACGGCTCCGATGAGATCCTGGCCTTTTCCTACCTGGCGTTTATGGACGGGGAAAATCCGGCCATCTTCCCGGATATCACCTACAGCTTTTATCCGGTGTACGCGGCGTTCTTCGGGAACAATACCCGCATTGTGCCGGTAAATGAGGACTTTACGATCCCCCTGGAGGCGCTGTGCCGGAATGACGGCACCGTGGTGCTCACCAATCCCAACGCCCCCACGGGTATCGCCCTGCCCCTTTCCGATGTGGAGAAGGTGCTGAAGGCGAATCCCGACCATGTGGTGATCGTGGATGAGGCCTATGTGGATTTTGGCGCCGAAAGCGCCGTTGGGCTTATTGATCGGTATGAAAACCTGCTGGTGGTGCAGACCTGCTCCAAGTCCCGGAGCCTGGCGGGCATGCGCATTGGCTTTGCCTTTGGCTGTGAGAGCCTGATTGGGGCGCTGAACGCGGTGAAGAATTCTGTGAACTCCTACACCCTGGACCGGATGGCCCTGGCTGCCGCTCAGGCTGCGGTAGAGGATAAAGCCTACACGGATGATACCTGTTCCAGGGTGTCGAATACCCGTGAAATCACAGCTGGGAAATTAAAAAATATGGGCTTTACAGTGCTGCCCTCCAAGGCGAACTTTCTGTTTGCGTCCCATGAGAAGGTGCCGGGGGCGGAGCTATTCCAGGCCCTGCGGGAAAAGGGCGTGCTGGTAAGGTACTTCAACAAGCCCAGGATCCACAACTTCCTGCGGATCACCGTGGGCACCCCGGAGGAAATGGACGCGCTGATCGGGGCGCTCCGTGAAATATTGGAGGGACAGAAATGATCGAATACGAACCGCCGGTATACCGGCCCCCAGGAGAGTGGCGGAGCTTTCTGGTTCAGGCCACCATTGGATGCAGTCACAACGGCTGTACCTTCTGCGGCATGTACAAGAGCAAGAAATTTCGGGTGCGCCCCATGGCGGATATCATCGGGGATATCCGGGAGGCCGCGGCCTTCTACAACCAGTATGAGAAGGTGTTCCTCTGTGACGGCGATGCCATCGCCATGAAAACCGAGGACCTGCTGGAGATCCTGGCGGAGATCAGAAAGGATTTTCCCCACTGCCGGCTGATCTCCACCTATGCGGGCCCAAAGAGCACCCTGTCCAAGACACCGGAGGAGCTGAAGATCCTTCATGAAGCGGGCCTGGGCCGGGCGTATCTGGGTATCGAGACGGGCATGGAGTCCGTGCTGAAATCCACCAATAAGGGCGTCACCAGGGCCCAGATGCTGGAGGCGGGGTTGCGGCTCCGAAATTCCGGCATCGACCTTTGGGGCATCATCCTCATCGGCCTGGCGGGCCAGGAGCAGTCCATGGAGAATGCCCGGGAGACGGCGAAGCTTATCAATGAGATGCAGCCAAATCACCTTTCCGCCATGAACTACACCCCGGTGGAGGGCACGAAGCTGGGAAATCAGGCCCTGCGGGGCGAATTCCATGTGCTCACAGCGGCCCAGAGCCTGATGGAGACGGCGGAGCTGATCCGCGATCTGGAGGTATCCGGCATGCACTTCACCTCGGATCACGCCTCCAACTATCTGCCCCTGAAGGGCACCCTCAATGAGGATCGGGAGCAGCTGCTGAGGCTCATCGACGGGGCCCTGCATGGCTCCGTGGGGATCCGCAGTGAGGCAAGCAGAGGGCTGTGACGGAGAAATGGAGCAA
The DNA here is from genome assembly GCA_934546685.1 of uncultured Oscillospiraceae bacterium. Classification (GTDB taxonomy): domain Bacteria; phylum Bacillota; class Clostridia; order Oscillospirales; family Oscillospiraceae; genus HGM13006. Next base: position 21,801 of record CAKTEB010000015.1, on the reverse strand, counting down.
GAACATGGAGCATCGGCTGGAGCTTGTGCGGATTTCCAAAGAGCAGGAATTTGAGCGGTTCGCGCTTTTGGCGTACAATGAGCAGGTCATGAAAATGGATATGGGCCGGGCCTTTACCCCGGAGGAGGCCAAGGGGTATTTTGGCTATATGCTGACCTATAATCGGGAACATTCCGGCTCTGGAAACTATCTGGCCTACCGCCGGGAGGATCAGTCCTTTATCGGCCTGGCGGCACTCTGGGAGCGGGAGGAAGGTGCGGAGCTGGAATATATGGTCTTGCCCGAGCATTGGAACCAGGGCTATGCCACAGAAATGGCGGCGCAGCTGCTGGAGCGGGCCCGGGAAAATTCAGGGCTTACGGTGGTGCGCGGGCTGCTGGATCCCATGAATCTGGCATCCAAGGCGGTGCTGCGGCATCATGGATTTACACTGGAAAGTACTATGTATGTGGAAGAGGACGACTCCACAGTGGAGGTCTACAGCCGAAGTCTCTAAATAGAAAAAAGAGCGTATTGCAAGTTTGCTTCTTGCGGTATGCTCTTTTTTTCTGGCTTCCTAATTTCACGCTTTTTTGGAGACTGTTTGTGATATGCTTATCCCGGTGATGCTATGACAGTCTATCTCGATCAGGTCTGGCTCCTCAACAGCCTGGTGGATTATCTGCTGCTCCGGGCCTCCGGGCGGCTGCTGGGGATGCCCCTTAGGCGAATGCAGCTGGCTCTTGCCGGGGCGGCTGGAGGGATCTATGCGGCGCTGTCCCTGCTGCCGGGGATGGAGGTTCTGCGGCTGGGACTGTGCCGAATTCTTGTGGCGGCGATTCTGTGCCTGTGCGCGTTCTGGAGCCCCAAAGGACTTCTGCGGCAGACGGTGGTGCTGTTCCTGCTGGCGGCGGCCTTCTCCGGAATCACGCTGCTTTTGACGCAGTGCTTTTCCGCGCCGGGGGCCCTGATCGGGGGAACGGTGTATTATCCCCTGAGCCTGGGCGTGCTGGTGCTGACGGCGGGCGGAGCCTGCGGCCTCATCTCCTGGGGCCTCAGTCGGCTGGTGCAGCACGGCGGAGGGATAGCAGAGGTACAGGCCAAGGTGGGAGATCAGACCGCGGCGTTTACGGCACTTTACGACACCGGGAACACCCTCCGGGATCCCATCTCCGGGTGTCCGGTGCTGGTGGCGGACTGGACGATCCTCCGGCAGCTGCTGCCGGAATTATCTATCACCAGGGCGGAGCTGGAGCAGCCGGAAGGACTGCTGATCCGCCTGCAGGGGGCAAGGCCGGAGCTGCATCCCCGGCTGATCCCCTACAAAACTGTGGGGACGGCCCAGGGCATGCTGCTGGGGCTGCGGCCGGGAAGCATCAAAGTGGAAGGAAGGGAGGAAAGCCTGCTGATGGCGTTTTCACCGGTGGAGGTCTCCGACGGAGGCGGCTACCGGGCACTGCTGGGAGGAACACGATGATCGGAACCCTGCTTCGCTGGCTGAAGCTACAGCCGGACAAGATGATGTACATAGGCGGCAGCGATATTCTGCCGGCACCACTGGATCGGGCCCAGGAGGCCGAGACCATTGCGGCCATGGCGAAAGGAGATCAGAAGGCCAAGAGCACCCTGATCGAGCACAACCTCAGGCTGGTGGTCTATATTGCCCGGCGCTTTGAATCCACGGGCATCAACCTGGAGGATCTCATTTCCATCGGAACCATTGGTCTTATCAAGGCTGTGAGTACCTTCCGGCCCGAGAAGAACATTAAATTGGCCACCTATGCCTCCCGGTGTATTGAGAACGAGATCCTCATGTATATCCGTAAGATTGCCTCCCATCGATCCGACGTGTCTCTGGATGAGCCCATCAATACGGACTGGGACGGCAACGAGCTCCGACTGGGAGATGTGCTGGGCACGGAGCCCGATGCGGTGTCCCGGCCGTTGGAGGACGATGTGGATCTCAGGCTCCTGCGGGAGGCGCTGGATCAGCTGCCCGCCAAGGAAAAGACCATCGTCTCCCTGCGCTACGGCATCGGCGGGGGACGGGAAAAGACCCAGAAGGAGGTGGCGGACATTATGGGCATTTCCCAGTCCTATATCTCGCGGCTGGAAAAGCGGATCATTCTGCGGCTGCGGCGGGAGATCACCCGGCAAATCTTTTAGGGCCTCAGTGCTTGCGCCGATCCGAAAGCTGTACTATAATGGTGCTGAATCACCCCAGGTTTGGCGGGAGGAATGTAGAAATGCGTGTATTTGAGATCGATCATGAGGCATGCACCCAGTGCATGGAATGTCTGACCCACTGTCCCAGCAACGCCATCAGCATGACCGGCGATGGCCTCAAGGTAGACGAGGGGAGATGTATCTCCTGCGGCAACTGCTTCCGGCGGTGCGGTCATGGGGCCATCCGCCGGGTCAGCCAGGTGGAGCAGGTGAGGCAGTTTATCAAAATGGGGCGGAAGGTGATCCTGTCCATTGACCCGGCCTGTATCGCCTTCTTCCCGCCCAGCGTGACTATGGAAAAGCTGGCGGCCGCGGCCCAGAAGCTGGGCTTCTGGGATGCGGCGGACGCCTCTGAGGCCGCTGCCGCGGTGGCCTCGGAATACGCGCGGCTGGCGGGGGAGGGCAGCCGGGACAACCTGATCTTCTCGGCCTGTCCTGTGATCCAGAACATCATGGAGCAGTATTATCCGGAGCTGATCCCGGAGCTCCTGCCTGTGGCGTCCCCTATGATCGCCCATGGGCGCATGCTCAAGCAGGGCTTTACCAGCGCGGCGGTGGTCCATGTCTGTACCTGCGGCGCCCGGGCGGCGGAGGCCCAGGATGTGCGGCATTCCACGGAGATCAACGCGGTCTTGTCCATCGGCCAGCTGCTGGAGTGGATGGAGCAGGAGGAAATCCGCCCGGAGGAATGTCAGGAAGAGCCCCTGCTCAGTGACGGCGGGGGACTGGGAGAGCTGTCGGCCATCACCGGCGGCATGATGAAGTGCTTCGACCACTTTGCGCCGGACTGCAAGCGCCAGCAGATCGTGGTAGATGGCATTCGCGGCTGCCAGATGCTCTTAGAGGAACTCAAAAAGGGCGGGCTCCATGGCTGCGTCATTGAGATGAACGCCTGCGAGGGCGGCTGCGTGGGCGGCAGCGACGGGGTCAAGCCCGGCAACGAGGGCAAGGGACGCTTTGCGGCGGCCCTGGATATCCGGCACTATGTGGAGAGCCACGAGATGGATCCCTATTTCGACATTACCGGCGTGGCCATGGGCAATCCCACCATCGATTTCTCCGTGGAGCCCTATACGCCCGGAGAGGAGGAGATCCGGGAGATGCTCTGCCGCATCGGCGTGGGCAATCCCCGGCAGCAGAGGAACTGCGGCCAGTGCGGTTATCCCACCTGCTATGAGCGAGCCAAGGCTATCCTCTACCACAAGGAGCCTGTGAGCCTGTGCAGGAATATCGTAAAGGACGCCCGAAAAGACACCTACAGCATGCTCTATGAAAATCTGCCGGTGGCGGCGCTGCTTATTGACGACAGCCAGAAGATCGTGGACTTCAACCAGGAGGCGGGGTCTCTGTTCTCCATTCAGAAGGGACAGGAAAAGTACATCTTTGAGATCATGGATCCCGGCGATGTGCAGTATGTGCTGGGCACGGGGCTGTCCATTCGGGGAAAACGTCTGGATATCCCGGAGCTTTATCTGAGAGTGGAGGCCAGCCTGGTACCGCTGAAATCCCTGGGCATGGTGCTGGGGCTGTTCCAGGATGTGACCCAAGAGGAAAATGAGGAGGAGGCCCAGCAGCACTCCCGGCTGGAGAGTGTGGAGATGGCCCAAAAGGTCATCGATAAGCAGATGATGGTGGCCCAGCAGATCGCCTATCTTCTGGGCGAGACCACGGCGGAGACCAAGGTGACCCTGAACCAGCTGAAAAAGCGCATTATGGGAGAAGAGGGGGAGGAGTCGTGAACATCCAAATCGACTTCGGCTACCGGAGCATTAACCACTACGGGGAGGAGGTCTGCGGAGACCGGGTAGAGCACAAGCGCCGAAAGGACGGCTTTATCGGCGTTCTGGCAGACGGCATGGGCAGCGGCGTCAAGGCAAATATCCTCTCCACCATGGGCTCCACCATTCTCTCTACTATGCTGCTGGGAGGCGAGAGCGTGGAGTCAGCGGTGGATGTGGTGATCCGCAGCCTTCCGGTGTGCTCCGAGCGGGGCATGAACTACTGTACCTTCTCTGTGGTGAACATTGACAGCAGCGGTGTAGCCAAGCTGGTGGAGTTTGACAATCCCCAGGCCTGGATCATCCGCAACAAGCAGATCGTCCAGCCGGAGCGCACCCTTCGGACGATGGAGAATAAGAAGATCTGGGAGAGCAGCCTGCCCCTGGTGGAGGGGGATGTGATCGTGGTGACCTCCGACGGTGCGGTGAACGCCGGGGCGGACAACCAGTTTTCCTTCTCCTGGAACTGGGACAGCGTGGCCTCCTGGCTCTGCCAAAAGGCCTACACCATGACCAGCGCCCGGCGGCTGGCCTCGGAGCTGGTGGAGGCAGTGAATAACCTCTACGGCGGCAAGCCTACCGATGACGTAACGGCCATGGTGCTCCGGGTGCCTCCGGAGGAGCAGGTGAACCTCATGTACGGCCCCCCGGAGTACCCGGAGGATGACGAATTCATGGTCCACGAGTTCATGAGCGCCGACGGGGCGAAGATCATCTGCGGCGGAACTACATCCCAGATTGTATCGAAAATTTTGGATTCCCCGGTTGTGGACATGCCGGAGACCGCCGCCGACGGTGTGCCGCCCATTGCGTTTATGGCAGATATCGCCCTGGTCACTGAGGGGCTTCTGACCGTGACCCGGGCCGGGGATATTCTGGAGCGATACTATTCCGCCCAGAGTCCGGACTTCAAGGAGCTGGACGGAGAGAATGGCGCTGCCATTCTGGCAAAGCTTCTGGCGGAGCACTGCACCAGCCTCCGGGTGTTCATCGGCAAGGCTAGGAACCCTGGCTATGAGGGGAAGGACGTACCTCTGGACCTGAATATGAAGATGAAGGCCATCGACCATCTCTGCGAGCTGCTGGAGCAGGACGGTAAGCAAATAGAAAAATACTACTATTGATACGGAAGAATGACAAAAACGGAGCGCTTGAACTGAATCAAGCGCTCCGTTTGACGGATTATTGGGGATCAGCCAAATACGGCCACGGACAGGGGATAGACCAGCAGCAGACAGGCCAGCAGGGAGATCACCAGGAAGACCAGGTTTGCCTTCAGCACGCCCCGGACGGTCACATGGCCGGGGCCAAAGATCAGGGGCGCGGGGGCGCAGGCCGAGGGGGTCAGGGAGGCCATGGATGCGGCGTAGCCGATGACCGCAGCGAAGGCGCCCAGATGCAGGTTACTGCCGGACAGCAGGGCCAGGCCGATGTTGAAGAACAGCACCATGGTCACTACGTTGGAAAGAAAGTTGGTCATCACCAGGGCGGCCAGAGCCAGAAGGCCCAGGATCACCAGAGGACTGAGCCCCTGAATGGCGGGCTGGAGGAGGCCGCTGAGCCAGGCGGAGATGCCCGTGGCCTCGGAGGAGAAGGGGGTGGACATGACGCACACCACACCGGCAAAGATGATGGCGGACAGGGGCAGGGAGCCGCAGGCGGCCTGGAAATCCAGCACCGGCCGACCGTCCACGGAAATGAGGCACAGGGCACAGACCGCCAGGATGGCCGGAACCACCACGCCGATCTGAGACCAGACGCTAAACAGCTCTGGGGCAAAGGTCTTGCCCACCTCTGGCAGGAGAATCGCAATGACCGCCAGCAGAAAAATTACTGCGGTGATCTTTCCTTTCTTGGACAGGGGACCGCGCTCCAGACTCTGGGGGTCAAAGGCCAGGAATGCCGTGGCGTCGGGCCGCCATACCGCTACCGCAGCCATCATAGCCAGGAACATGACGATGGCGAAGGGGATGCCCACGGCCAGCCACTGGGCATAGGAGACGGTGATGCCCAACTGGGACTGAATCATACCGATGAGGATCAGCACCGGGGCGTGGGCGATGGGGGAGGCTATGGAGATTACCACATTGCACCAGAGAATTCCGATGAACATACAGGCGTAGAAGGGATCGCCCTTTTTCAGCCCGATCTTCTCCGCAAGGGCAGAGGCCAGGCCCACATAAATCACGGCCAGAGACAGATTGTCCACGAACATACCGATGACCAGGTTCGACAGAAAGAACAGCCCCAGGAATACCAGCGGGCGGCCCCGGGCAATCTTCCGGGAGATAAACCAGGAGGCGGCCTTGTCGATGACGCCAGTCTCCTTCAGCGCGTAGTTCAGGATGGAGAACACGATCATGGTGATTACGGCGAAATGGCCCATGGATCCGGCCCAGACCTCTGTTGGGGTCATGGCCCCGGTGAGGATCAGGAGACCCAGGAATAACAGGGCGCACCAGCTGGTATTTACGGTGAGCCAGAGGTACAGGGTGGGAATGGTGACAGCCAGTACCCGGATGCCCAGGGGCGTCAGGCCGCCGGTGGGCTGTAGGCCAAAGCCTAATAGCAGTCCTAAAATCAGGGAAATCCCCACATGGAGATAGGTTCGTTTTTGATTCATGACGGTTCTTCCTCTCTAAAAAGGGTGCAAAAAAAGCAGGGAACGCGGCGCTGTTTTTTCGCCGGTTTCCAGGTTCCCTGCATATGCAGTGGGCTTCATTCCTATGGCTAAAGTATATAATTAGTCGAACCATTTGTAAAATACGAAAAAACTGCTTTTTGCCATAGCTTTAGACTATAGCAAAAAGCAGTTTTGGCGCTGCAGATTCGCATTTGGCATCTCCAGCGCCAGAAATTTCTTTGAAATGTATCGTTCCAGAAAACAGCTATGCCCACGGGACGGGATCGGCGATCTTCAAGACAGCAGTCCCGATCAGTGCCGGATCGTCACATCCCCGCTGACGGTATCCACATCGATGGTATATTCCCCGTCAGGATCCATCCCCTCCATTTTCACATCCCCGCTGACGGCGGAGACGCTGCCCTGCCGATGGGCTGGGGAGCCCCGAAGATCCAGATCAATGTCTCCGGAGGTGGTGTCAAGGCTTAGGTCTCCCGCTGCCTGAACGCTGCCGGAGATGTCGCCGCTGACGGTATAGAGGGACGCGGCGGCCAGCTGGCAGCTCTTCCATTCCATCTCCCCGGAGGTGGTTTCCAGTTTGGCGGAGCCGGAGACCGTGACGGAGCTCAGCTCCAGCTCACCGGAGATGCTGCTGAGCAGCAGATCGCCGGTGACGGTGACGCCGGACAGATCGATATCGCCGGAGCTGGTGGTGACGTCCAGATTCTTGAGGCTGATATCACTGAGCTCAATCTCCCCGGAGACCGTGGAGACGGAGACCCCCATACCCTGGGGCACGGACACCTGAATGCCCTCGTCGGTGTCAAAGTGGAAGCCAAAGTTGAAGCTGGAGGTCAGCTCCATTCGAGAGAATACATAGGTAGAGCCGGAGCCGCCCGCCGCCGGAGCCTCGGTGCGGGTCTGATAGCGGACGTGCTCGTGATCCTGGTAGCGGATGTGGATCTGGCCGTCCTGGGAGGGACGAATGGTGATATCCTCGCTGGACAGCTGGAACTGCAGATAGCTATATTCCCCGGGATCCAGGGTCAGAGACTCCGTTTTCGCCGAATCCTTGGTGGTAACGACTGTGGTAGTGCCAAGACCCACAAGGCTGCTGGACTTTCCTGTGACCTCTGACCAGGCTCCGCCCGCATACCCTGCCGCCATGGCGGAGCCGCCGATGATGCAGAGAACGATGCCGGTGATGAGGCAGGATCTCGTAAATTTCTTCATTTTCTCAGGCCCTCCCTCTGAGCTTCCGGTACAGGAAGCGGTGGAATTTTGCGAACAGAACCAGCAGCTTTATGGTCAGGGGCAGCAGCACCAGGCACAGCCCCGCGGTGAGGATGCAGCCGCCGCAGACGAAGATCCGTCCGGCCAGAGAGATGGGATCAAAGGCCGGGATCATGGCCACCACGGCCCCAGGGATCCCAGCCGCCAGCATGGAGCCTGCTGCCACCACCAGAGCGCCCAGGGTGGCCCAGATGGCAATTTCCAGACCCAGCACCACGAAGAATATCGCCAGCCACAGGGGACTTAAAATGATCGCCAGGGCAATGGCGCGGCTGGTGACGCGCTTTTTGGGCGCGGGCTGAGTGGGCGGTACAGGGGCATGATCCTCCATATGCGGCGGCTCCGGAGCTTCCGGGGGCGTCAGATGCTCCTGCTGCTCCAGGGCCTTCTGGGCCAGCTCCTCGATGGAGCCCAGAGACTCGATGGCCTCCTCCTCGGTCATGCCGTCCTCCATTCGGTCCGCCACGATCTCCATATAATAGTCCAGCAGGGGCCGAACCTCCTCCGGGGGCAGGGCCGACAGCCGATCCCCCAGGGCGTTAATGAATTCAAGCTTCTTCACGGTCATATTCTCCTTTAATATAGGAATAGAGCTGCATCACCGATTCCCATTCCGTCAGGAACTCCTGGATGCGCCGGATCCCGGCAGTGGTGATGCTGTAATATTTCCGGAGCCGGGAGGCGTGCTCCCGACTGTAGGTGGTCAGGCAGCCAGACTTCTCCAGCCGCCGGAGAATGGGGTAGAGCGTTGACTCGGAAATGGCGGTATAGGGGGATACATCCTTGATGATCTGATAGCCGTAGGAATCCGCCTTCAATAGGGCCGACAGGACCAGAACGTCCAGCATGCCCCGCTTCAGCTGTGTATCCATAAGACACCTCCTGTTGGGATATACTATACAACACGCAGTATAATGTGTCAAGAGGGGTGAATTTAATTTTTGCGAAAATCGGTAATTGCCTCTTGACAAACGGCTCAAATTGTATTATTGTATTATTGTACTAAGAAACTAATACAACAATACAAACGGAGGCGTATTATGCAGTGGCAGTTTGACAGCAATGCACCGATCTATGCGCAGCTGGTGGAACGGATCAAGCTGGAGGTCATCTCTGGCCGATGGATCCCGGGCCAGCGGATCCCGGCGGTGCGGGAGCTGGCCATGGAGGCGGGGGTCAACCCCAACACCATGCAGCGAGCGCTTCAGGAGCTGGAACGCCAGGGACTTCTATTCTCCCAGCGCACCAGCGGCAGATTTGTAACGGAGGACAATACCATGATCGAGGACGCAAAAAGGCAGCTTGCTCAGCGGCAGATCGCGCAGTTCCTGGAGAAAATGCAGGATCTGGGCTATGACCGCAGGGCCATCATCACCCTGCTGGAGCAGGAGAAGGGAGGGGAAGACCATGGCAATTCTTGAGTGCAGCAACCTTACAAAATCCTACGGCAAGTGCCAGGCGCTTTCCAATGTGAACATCAGCATCGAGCCCGGAAAGATCGTGGGACTCCTGGGCCCCAACGGCAGCGGCAAGACCACCCTCATTAAAATGGCCAACGGCCTCATCACCTGGGACGGCGGCGAGCTGCTCATTGACGGCAAGGCCCCGGGCCGGGAGACCAAGCGCATCGTATCCTATCTCCCTGAGCGGACGTATCTGGCGGACTGGATGAGCGTTAAGCAGTTACTTGATTTCTTCTGCGACTTTTATCCGGACTTCCGGCGGAAGCGGGCGGAGGAGATGCTCTATCACTTGAACATCGATGAGACCATGCGGATCCGCCAGATGTCCAAGGGTACCAGAGAAAAGGTGCAGCTGATCCTGGTCATGAGCCGGGCGGCAAAGCTCTATCTGTTGGACGAGCCCATTGGTGGCGTGGACCCTGCCACTCGGGACTACATCCTGCACACCATTATTGGTAATTACGACCCGGAGGCCTCTGTAGTGATCTCTACCCATCTCATCGCGGATGTGGAGAAGATCCTGGACCAGGTGATCTTCATCAGTCAGGGCCAGATCGTTCTGGAGAAGGCTGTAGATGAGATCCGAGAGCAGCAGGGGAAATCCGTGGATCAGCTATTCCGGGAGGTATTCAAATGCTAGGAAAATTGTTAAAGCACGAATTTCGTGCTACGGCGCGGATCATGTGGGTGCTCTATGCGGCCATGCTGGTGCTCAGCGTGGGCATGCACTTCGCCATTCGCTATCTCCAGGGCAGCGCCGACTATCTGGCCCTGCGGATCCTGTCTACCATTGTGGCGGTGTCCTGGGTGCTGGCCCTGATCTTCGGGGCAGTGATGACTCTGGTGCTGATGGTGCAGCGATTCCATAAAAATCTCCTCACCGACGAGGGCTACCTTATGTTCACACTTCCCGTGAGCAGTCACGCGCTGATTTTCTCCAAGCTCATCGTGGCGCTGGTCTGGAGCATCGTTACCACCCTGGTTTTGGCTCTGGGTATCGCACTGGCCTTTATGGACAGCGAGTTCTTACAGGAAATTCGGGCGGCTGTGCAGTTTATCATCACGTGCAATGATATGGAGATTATGCGGCTCACTGTCCAGAGCGCGGGCATGTTGGCGGAGGTAGCGCTGCTGGGTATTGTTGGGGTGGCGGCCTCTATGCTCCACTTCTATGCGGCCATGTCTCTGGGCTATGGCTTCACCGGACATAAGGCCCTGTGGTCCGTGGCCTGGTACTTCATCATTAGCTTTGTACTCCAACTGCTGTCCATGGTGGGGATGATGACCGTGGGCAATGGGATCATCAATTCCACGGATGTGAGCGGCCTTATGGGCTGGCATGTGATGATGCTGAGCGTTACCGGTTCCGTCCTGATCGTGGGTGCGGCACTCTATGTGGTGACCTGGCTGAATCTCAAAAAGCGGCTGAACCTTGCTTAAATCCCGCAAAATACCCTCTGCACCAAACCGGTGCAGAGGGCTTTTCCGTTAATATGACGCTGTTTGGAGCTGGCGCAGATCCTCGGGGGTGTTGACATTCCGCACCCAGCTTTTATTCGGAAGCGGTACCAGGGTGACGGAGACCTGACCAAACAGATCCGCCATGCGCCCGTTTCCGGCATCTAGTAATTCGTCGATTTTTGGGAGACAGGTGCTCCGGTAAAGCCCCAGAAGGGGCTCCGGGCGGCCATCCCTGGAGAACGCGCAGATATCCTCGCAGTGACAGCGCTTTTCACTTAAAAGTGCTGCCGCCTCTGGGCGTAGCCCCGGCATATCTACGGCGCTGACCCAGAACAGCTCCTCTCCGGTGGTGCGGAACGCCGCCTGCAGGCCGCCCATGGGCCCAAGATCCGGGGAGAGATCATAGATGGGGGTCACGTTTTGGGGCAGATTGAGCCGGTGATCCTTCTGGCCTAGGGCAATATAGATCTTTGCCTCCGGCAGTGTTTTCCGCCAGAGGGAGACGGCGCGGGTTAGAAGCGTTTCTCCCTTTAACTCGATCTGTGCCTTGTCCTGCCCCATACGCCGGGAACGGCCTCCGGCCAGAATCAGTACCGCGGGATGCTCCGACGCAGAGACTAAAGGATTATAGATCTCCGGTTTTGCGGAAAGATCTAAAGACTGCATCCCCGGCCCGGTCCAGATGTGGAAGGAGGAGCCAACCGCCGCAGGCTGACCTGCGCCTTCAGGATAGACCGCGTACCGTAGCTCTAATTTCTTCCCCTGGCACAGGGAGCAGACAGTCTTTACTGTGACACGCCCGGGAAAGCGCACCGGGGCGCGGTACTGGATGTGGAGATCCACCATGGCGGGATTGATGCCCTCCCGGTTCATGGCCTGGTAGCCATATCCGGCGGCGGAGAGAAAGTCCAGCCGCCCGATCTCCATCCACAGGGGATAGACCCCGTGATGGACGATGCCCATGGGGTCGCAGTCTGGGTAGCGCACGTCGATATGGGATTCTGTGAGCATGGATACCCTCCTGACGAAAAGGAGCCGCTGCATGTCACAGCGGCTCCTTGGGATGTTAGTCTTCTTTAATGTCAAAGAGCCCCGGCGCGTTCTTTTTCACATGGGCCTTGATGGCGGCAAAGCTCTCGGCACTGATGACGTGCTCGATCCGGCAGGCGTCTTCAGCAGCCACCTCGGGATCCACGCCCAGAGCTGTCAGCAGGTCCGTGATCAGGGTGTGGCGCTCATAGATCTTCTCAGCGATCTCCTGACCGGCGGGCAGCAGGGAGATGGAGCCCTCGGGGCTCACGGTGATATAGCCGTTTTCCCGAAGGTTCTTCATGGCCACGCTGACGCTGGGCTTAGAGAAATTCAGCTCGTTGGCGATATCAATGGAGCGAACGGTACCCTTCTGGTTGTGGAGTACCAGGATCGTCTCCAGATAGTTTTCGGCGGATTCGTGTATTTTCAATCAGGTCACCACTTTTCAAACGCGTAGGCGGATTCGTTTCATTTTTCCTATTTTATCATAGGTGACCCCTGCAATGCAAGAGCTTTTGTGAAAATCAGCGAAGAAAGTTAGAGACGACTTACTCACCGAAGGCATCCCGAAAGCTCTCGGTGTATGGATACCGGAAGACACCCTTCTCTGTGACGATGCCGGAGATCAGCTCCGCCGGAGTCACGTCAAAGGCGGGATTGTAGAACTGGATACCCGCCGGGGCCTGGGGCTCAGCGTAGAACTTGCTGCGGATCTCCTCGCCGTCCCGCTCCTCAATGACAATATCCTTGCCCGAGGGGCAGCTCATGTCGATGGTGGAGGAGGGGCCCAGCACATATACCGGGATGCCGTAGTATTTGGCCAGGATCGCAACGCCGCTGGTGCCGATTTTGTTGGCGGTGTCGCCGTTGGCGGCGATGCGGTCACAGCCTACCAGGCAGGCCTGGATCTTCCCTTGACTCATGACCAGGGATGCCATGTTGTCGCAAATCAATGTCTCGTCCACCCCGGCATCGTGGAGCTCATAGGCGGTGAGCCGTGCGCCCTGAAGCAGGGGGCGGGTCTCGTCGGAGTAGACGTGGAAGCCATAGCCCTTCTTTTGGCCCAGAAGAATGGGGCCCAGGGCCGTGCCGTGGACGGAGGTGGCCAGGGGGCCGGCGTTGCAGTGGGTGAGGATGCCGTACCCGGGCTTTAGGAGGCTCAGACCGTTCCGGGAGATGGCCAGGTTCATCTGGATGTCTTCCCGCTGGATGGCGATAGCCTCCTGCCGCAGAGCCTGCAAAAGATTTTCGCGGGTATCTTCCCTGTGGCCCAGGGCGGTTTTCAGCATCCGCTTTAGGGCCCAGCTGAGATTCACTGCCGTGGGGCGGCTGGACTCCAGATAGTCCGCTTCCTGCTGGAGCTTTTCATAGAAGCTGTCAAAGTCCTGATCCTCAATGCGCTGGGAGAGCACATAGAGGCTGTAGCCTGCAAAGATGCCAATGGCCGGGGCACCGCGCACCCGCAGAGAATGGATGGCCTCGAACAGCTCCTCCCGGGCCTTTACGGTGATGAATCTCTTCTCGCCGGGGAGCAGGGTCTGATCGACGATCTCCAGGGCGTCCTCCTGGGGCGTCAGATGTACGTTTTCTGCCAGGGGCTTCATGGGTACCACTCCTTCCGTTTCCTCCAGTATAATCCCATTTTCGACGGAACGCAACCCGATTTTTGAAATCTTAAAAATAGCGCTTGACAAATGGGTCGGGGCGTACTATAATAATCTAGCAATTTGAAATGCGCGAGTGGTGGAATTGGCAGACTCGCTAGATTCAGGTTCTAGTGTCCATTACGGACGTGCGGGTTCAAGTCCCGCCTCGCGCACCAAGTGATTGAAGCAGAAGGATTTTTCCTTCTGCTTCTTTTTGTTTATGCATAGATTTTTGGGCGGGGTTTGGCGCTAGATTCTTAAGCGCCGCCGTTCCATTGACAAATCTTCCTTCCTATGGTAGCATGCCTATAGAAACAAAAGCCATCACTGCGGCCTGAAGCCGGAAAGAGGAGCGATGCCATGAAGCGCCGATCGATTATTCTCTGCCTGATCCTTCTGCTGCTCCTGACCGGCTGTGGCTCCCAGGAAAGCCCGGAGACCGGCATCGCGGCTCCGGCGGCCCAGTGGGAGAATACGCTTTATGTGACGGATCCTCTGACCCGGGCGGTCTATCAATATGACCTCCAAACCTGAGAAAAGCAGGTACTGTTGGAGGGCGCTGTGGACAGTCTTCTGGTAGACTGGCCCCGAATGTGGCTGGTGGAGGGGAGCCGGCGGCTCCTGTGTTATGATTTTGAGAACGGAAAGCAGGAGGAGGTCTACCGCAGCGAACAGCGGCTGGACGGCCTGCTGTTCCGCTATGGAGACGGCATCTATTTTGAGGAATGGCAGGAGGAACAGAACGCCAACTGCCTGCGGCTGGATCCGACCTCCGGCGAGATATCCACGTTTCTCTCAGACAGCAACATCTATCACCGCTATGACCTAGCCTTCGCGGGGGATCGGCTCTACTATACCTGCGGCTTCGGCCCGGCCTATTCAGTTTCTATGGAGGAAGATGAGGAGCCCCGGCTGGAGGATCAGGATCACTGGTTTACCCTGGCTGCGTTCGGCGGGAATCTCTACTACTCGAAGTATACAGGCGATCCCATGGTGACTTTGAATATAGCGGATCAGACGCCCCTAACCCTAGAGGACGGCTGCGATGCCATACAGTTATGGGGTGCCAATGAAAACACACTGTTTTTAAGGGTGGGCCGGAGACGGGACTACCGGCTCCTCGCCTATGACGGCGAACACGATTCCACAGTGCTGGAGGAAGTATCAGCTCTCCGATACCAACTCGGAGTTCTACTTTCTGGATCGGGGCGTGGTGTTCTGGTGCAATAGCGACGTTTTGGCCCCAAAGGCGACTCAGTCGGACAGCCACTATCTCTTCCTATATGACCTGAAGGAGCAGCAATTCCGTCAACTGGACTGCTTGGCGAATAGAGCTTAATATGCAAAGCAACAGGCCCCGCACGGCATGTGCGGGGCCTTGCGGCATTTACGGGTTCTCGTATTTCGCTGCGTCGTAATTGGTCTGCTCTGTGAGGGCACTCCAGTTTTCATTGGGCCGGGAGCCGGTGTACAGGTGGCCGTTGGTGGCCTCCAGCACCTCATAGTAGTACCAGGACCCGGGGGTGTTGTCCGACCAGCCGGAGATTGGGCAGAGCTGGCTGCCGGAGCTGATGCCTCGGCCCAGGACACGGTTGAGAATGGCCATGGCTTCGGCCCGGGTGATGTTCTGGTCCGGGTGGAAGCTGCCGTCCTCATAGCCGGTGACCCAGCCCTTTTCGCTGGCGGCGGCGATATACTGGTAGGCCCAATGCTGCTGGCTCACATCAGTGAAGCTGGCGGAGGCGCTGCCGGTGGTGCCAAATCGGGCCACCATGGTCACGAACTCCGCTCGGGTAATGTTCCGGTCAGGGTCGAAATAGCCGCCGGGATAGCCGGTGATATAGCCGCCCTTGGCCATGGAGGACACGGCCTTGTTAAACCAGCTGCTGGCGGGTACATCGGTGAAGCTGTTGGCACCGGTAAACACCTCATCCCGGCGCTGGGCTGTCAGCAGCCGATAGAGCATGGTGGCGGTCTGGGCCCGGGTCACCTTGTCCTCGGGGCGTACAGTGCCGTCTGGGAAGCCCTTTACATAGGCAATGTGGTCGGTGCGGTTCAGGGGCCCATTGTCCGTGGGGGTGCTGGGAGTCGGGGAGGGGCTTGATGGCGTTTCGGGCTGAGAGGGGCTGGGACTGGGCTCTGCTGGGGTCTCGGGCTGAGAGGGTTTGGGATCAGGCTGCGTGGGACTTTCGGGCTGTGTGGGCTCCACCGGAGTCACTGGTTGGGTACCGGAGCCAGGCTTTGTGGCCTTGAATACCATGCTGCCCAAATCGTTGGAGGTAGAATTGGAATCAGCGCCTGGCTGATAGCTGGCGGTCAGTGTATAGGTGTCGTTCCCCACTGTCCAGCTTCGGCTGGATAGGTCGTAGGCAGCCAGGGTGTAATAGATGGTTCGGGTATAGCTAACCACATTTCTGGCAGCATCAGGCATTGCAAGTGAAAAGTTCAGATTTCCCGCCGCCAGATTCTGCTGAATGCCGCTGTCGAAGACCCCGGAGATGTCCCGGATCTTCCCGGTGCGGATGAAATAGTTGTTGTCCAGGGTGTCGCAAAGAACGGAGGCGTCCACGGTGTGCTGCGAATGGGCCAGGGTGGTCAGAGCGTCGTTGAGGCCAAAATAGAGGTGGGTGTTGTCGTACCCCTCGGCCAGGTAGGTGCTGTCGTCCCAGGTGGTGTCCACCTGGCACCATTTTCCGTCGATTTTTACCGCCGTCCAGGCGTGGCCGTTGCCAGCGACCCGCTTGGATTCCAAGCCCGCGCGGTTTAGCAGCATGGCGTAGGCGCTGTGGTAGGATTCGCAGGTGCCGGTGCTCCGGGCAAGGACGCCTTCGGCATTCCAATAGGTGTAGGTTTCGTCATACACGCAGTGATCGATGACCCAGTCGTGAAGCCATAGGGCTTTTTCGAATTCGGTGGTACATTCAGAATCGCACTGCGCGGCAACTCCGTCCGCAATGGCCTCGATGGTGGGATGCTCAGGATCTTGAATAGAAATCTGAATGTCGATGGAGTAGGTGGAATAGGGAGGCTCACCGGTTGTCATGAACATAAAGCGCATACTATAATCCCCGGATGCGAAAAATGTAAATTCAAACTTGTTCGACTCGCGGAAGTCCTTATAAATGTAGCGAGAGGAGCTGGGATCTATGATCCCGGCGCTGGTGTTGCCATTGATTATCTGCACCTGGGCTAAATAGTATTTATAAGTTCCGGATTCTTTGGGGTTAACTGTAAAGGTAGTGGGCTTGCCGCATTGAATCGAATCGCAAGTGACCGTGCCGTATTCCCCGCCGCGGGTAACTTTAACTGTGGCAGTTGCATTCTCCGCCCCAACTCCAACCGTCAGTGCCAGCGCCATTAGCATCAGCACCGGCAGCCACCCAAGGCGGCGTAACATTTGTTTCATTTGTGTTCCTCCTCTTTGCAGTCTCCGCTGCGCTCCGTGTCTGCGTTTCATCGAATCACAGCCATTGTATCATAGCGTGGTCATATTGCACAACAAAAAAACGTCAAAATCCATCGGAAAATTGAGAAAGTAGCTCTAGTGAAATTGAACAAATTTCGCGTTTATATGCCCCGAAAACCCTATATCCAGGTTCCTCTCTTTTCCTTTACTTTCCCCCGGAACGCCATTATAATGAACCTAATATCGTGCGCGCCGGAACGGAAACGCCTGAAAACAGGCAGCGGCGCGCTGGGCGGGAGAACCGCCAAGGAGGAAAACATGGAAGCTGTTAAACAATTTCTGAAGCGCAAGGACATCGAAATTTCCTTGAAGCGCTACGGCATCGATGCGCTGGGGGCCATGGCTCAGGGCCTGTTCTGCTCCCTGCTCATCGGTACCATCATCAACACTCTGGGAACTCAGCTCCACATTCCCTTCCTCGCCGAGACGGTGGCTACCGTCTCCGGCGTGGATTACACCGTGGGCGGCCTGGCCTCGGCCATGAGCGGCCCTGCCATGGCGGTGGCCATCGGCTATGCCCTCCACTGCCCGCCCCTGGTGCTGTTCTCCATGATCACCGTGGGCTTCTCCGCCAATGCTCTGGGCGGCGCTGGCGGCCCTCTGGCGGTGCTGTTCGTGGCGATCATCGCCGCTGAGATCGGCAAAGCCGTGTCCAAGGAGACCAAGATCGACATTCTGGTAACGCCGCTTGTGACCATCGGCGTGGGCGTGGCCCTGTCCGCCTGGTGGGCTCCGGCTTTGGGCAAGGCGGCCATGCACGTCGGCGACCTTATCATGGTGGCTACCAATATGCAGCCCTTCTTCATGGGCATTCTGGTATCTGTGATCGTAGGCATCGCCCTGACACTGCCCATCTCCTCCGCTGCCATCTGCGCGGCTCTGGGCCTCACCGGTTTGGCTGGCGGCGCTGCCGTGGCTGGCTGCTGTGCCCAGATGGTGGGCTTCGCGGTTATGAGCTTCAAGGAGAACAAGTGGGGCGGCCTGGTGTCTCAGGGCATCGGTACCTCCATGCTCCAGATGGGCAACATTGTGAAGAATCCCCGGATCTGGATCGCTCCCATCCTGACCTCTGCCATCACCGGCCCTCTGGCTACCTGCCTGTTCCAACTGGAGATGAACGGCGCACCGGTATCCTCCGGTATGGGCACCTGCGGCCTGGTGGGCCAGATCGGCGTGTACACCGGCTGGGTGGCTGACGTGGCCTCCGGGGCGAAAAGCGCTATCACCACCATGGACTGGGTGGGGCTGATCCTCATCTCCTTCGTGCTCCCCGCTGTGCTCTGCCCCCTCATCAATATGGTGGTAAAGAAGCTGGGCTGGGTCAAGGATGGAGATATGACCCTTTCCAACGACTAATTACATCGCAATATCGCAAAGCTGCACTGCTGATTCGGCGGTGCAGCTTTTGTTGATAGGACGCAAAAATCGGCTGCACCCAATGGATGCAGCCGATTTGATAGATCTTAGCGATAGATGACCTCATGGCGCTTGGGACCGGTGGAAACAATGGTGATGGGTGCGCCAATCTGCTCCTCAATGAACAGCACATAGTCCTGGGCAGCCTTGGGGAGATCCTCCCACTTGGTGATGCCCCGGAGGTCGCACTTCCAGCCGGGCAGGGTGGTGTACACGGGCTTTGCCTTCTGGAGCTCAGGGGTCACAGGGAAGTCTGTGGTGACCTTGCCGTCGATCTCGTAGCCGGTGCAGACCTTGATCTCGTCCAGATAGCCCAGCACGTCCAGGCAGGTCAGGGCCACGTCGGTAGCGCCCTGAACGGCCACGCCGTAACGGGAGGCAACCGCGTCATACCAGCCCACTCTCCGGGGGCGGCCAGTGGTCGCACCGTACTCGCCGGCATCGCCGCCGCGGTTCCGGAGCTCATCGGCCTCGGCGCCGAACAGCTCGCTGACGAACTCGCCAGCGCCCACGGAGCTGGAGTAGGCCTTGGTGACCACATAGACCTGCTTCATCTCCTTCACAGGAATGCCTGCGCCTACACAGCCAAAGGCGGCGATGGTGTGGGAGGAGGTGGTCATGGGGTAGATGCCGAAGTCGGGATCCTTCATGGAGCCCAGCTGACCCTCCAGCAGGATGGTCTTTCCGGCCTTGTTGGCCTCGGCGAGGTACTTGCGGACGTCACCGATATAGGGCTTGACCATGTCCCGCCACTCCATGAGGATGTCAAACAGCTCGTCAGCGTGGATCTCAGGCTTGTGGTAGAGGTTGACGAACAGGGCGTTTTTCAGGGTGCAGATGTTCTCCAGGCGGGCCTTGAGGCCCTCCTCGTCAAACAGCTCGTTGATCTGAATGCCGTTCTTCGCGTATTTATCGGAATAGAAGGGTGCGATGCCAGACTTGGTGGAGCCGAAGGCCTTGCCTGCCAGGCGCTCCTCCTCATAGGTGTCCTGGAGCACATGATAGGGCATCAGCAGCTGCACACGGTCGGAGATCATCAGCTGGGGGGCGGGAACGCCCGCGTCGGTGATGGCCTTGATCTCGGCCATGAGCTTGGGGATATCCAGCGCAACGCCGTTGCCGATGATGTTCATGGTGCCGGGGTTGCATGCGCCGGAGGGGATCAGGTGGAGTGCAAATTTGCCGTAGTCGTTGATGATGGTATGGCCTGCATTGGCGCCGCCCTGAAAGCGGACGACAATGTCGGAGGTTTCGGAGAGCAGATCGGTGATTTTACCCTTGCCCTCGTCACCCCAGTTGGCGCCGACGATTGCTTTTACCATAGTAGATACCTCCGCGGATGGGATTCGCAACCTTCGTGGATCGAAGGATTTGCCTTTTCCAGTTCCACAATCACTACAGAGTCATTATATCGCATGAAATATGGTTTTGCAAGACGGCCCGGCAAAATTTCCTGCTTTACTTTCTTTGTTCAGTTTGTTAAAATGAGAAAGAAATGATTTAGAATTGCGGGGTGCGTATGAATGAACAGTCATGGCAAGGGCAGCGACCGGGGCGCGGCGCTGTATCAGGCCCTTTTGACCCTGAAAACGCCGGAGGAATGCTATGCGTTTCTGGAGGATCTCTGCACCGTATCGGAGCAGATGGCCATGGAGCAGCGCTTTGAGGTGGCTCGTCTGCTGGATCAGGGGGACATTTACAGCGATGTGCTGGAGAAGACCGGGGTCAGCAGCGCCACGGTGAGCCGGGTAAAGCGGTGCCTCAACTACGGGGCCGGGGGCTATCGGCTGGTACTGGATCGGATGAAGGAAGAGGAGGACGCATGAGCAGCTACGGCCCTCTGGCGGATTTTTATGACAGCCTGACTCAGGACGTGGACTATGAGGGGCTCTATGAGTACCTCTGGGCTGTTTTGCACCGGAATGAGCTGGAACCGAAAACGGTCCTGGATATGGCCTGCGGCACCGGCAGCCTGAGCCTGCTCTTTGCGGAGGACGGCCTCAAATGCTATGGCATGGATCTCAGCGAGGATATGCTGGTGCAGGCCCGGGATAAGGTGCAGGGAATGGATCACGCCCCGGTGTTCCTCCAGGGGAATATGGCGGATTTTACGCTCCCGGAGCCGGTGGATCTGCTTGTGTGCATGCTGGACAGCTTCAACTATATGGCTTCCCCGGAGCAGGGGAGAAGCGCCATTTCCTCCTTTGCACGGGCTGTCCGTCCCGGGGGACTTCTGGTCTTTGATGTGCGCCCCCCAGAGCAGCTCCGGGCCTTTGATGGCCAGATGTTTATGGACGAGACCGAGGACGTGGTCTGCATCTGGCGTACAGAGTTCGACGAGCAGACCAATCAGTGCTTTTACGGCATGGATATCTTCGTACGGGAGGGAGACCTCTGGCGGAGAGAGCAGGAGGAACATGTTGAGTATGCCTATAGCCTGGATTGGCTCCAGACGGAGCTGGAACGAGCGGGCTTCCGGGATGTGACCTTCTATGGAGAGCGGACATTTCTGCCGCCTCAGCCCGATGAGGAGCGGGTATTTATTATCGCGCGAAAGGACGAAAGAATATGACAGATCAGCTTGTCCGGGCCATGACCCGGGACGGCTTTGTAAAGATCACGGCGGTGAGCACCACGGAGATCACCCGGCGGGCCCGGGAGATTCACCAGACCACGGCGGTGGCCACGGCGGCCCTGGGCCGGGTGCTGGCGGCCACCAGCATGATCGGCAATATGCAGAAGATCGACCAGGGCAGCGTGACCCTCATCATCAAGGGTGGCGGCCCTCTGGGTACCATCCTGGCCACCTCTGACCCGGCGGGCAACGTCCGGGGCTATGTGGAGAACCCCCAGGTGGAGCTCATGGAGAAGTACCAGGGAAAGCTGGATGTGGGCGCGGCAGTTGGCGCGGACGGCACCCTGACCCTGATCCGGGATCTCCATATGAAGGATCCCTATGTGGGCACGGTGCAGCTTCTGGGCGGCGAAATCGCCGAGGATGTGGCGGCCTACTTTGTGGAGAGCGAGCAGGTGCCCACGGTGTGTGCTCTGGGGGTGCTCCTGAACCGGGATCAGACCGTGGATGTGGCGGGCGGCTACCTGCTCCAGCTGCTGCCCGGTGCTCCGGACAGCCTTATCGATGAGCTGGAGCAGAGCGTGGCCAAGGCAGGAAATGTTTCCGCTATGATGAAAAATGGCCTGGGCCCTCAGGAGATCATCGAAAACCTGCTGGGCAAGGACAGCGTGGAGATTTTGGAGACCACACCCATTTCTTATAAGTGCTATTGCAGCCGGGAGCGGGTGGCTTCCACCATCATCTCCCTGGGCGCCAAGGAGATGCAGGACATCATCGACGAGGGTCAGGACATCCATGTGGACTGCCAGTTCTGCGATACGGTGTATACCTTTACGCCCAAGG
>CAKTEB010000014.1 GCA_934546685.1 uncultured Oscillospiraceae bacterium | reverse complement strand
CTACGATTAGTAGCGTTTGTAGTAAACACAGGCGTACCAGAAATAGTAACCTTAGAATTCTGTGCTACTTTGCCCAGGAACATGGTGTCCACGCTCTGGGCCGCGGAGATGATCCCCGGGATGTCCACACCGGGAAGCTGGCCGGACAGGCCCATGAAATAGTCGTAGTTGGCTGCATTCCGCATGGCCTCAATGACCTTGAGCTGTGCGCCGCTGCCCAGCTCCGGGGTTCCCAGCAGCTGAGCTGTGGCACTGACAAAGACCTTGCAGGTATTGCTGTCCACCCGCAAAAGATGCTGCATGGGGTTATAGATCACATTGATAAGGCCCAGCACCAGAATGATTTGGATGATCATGGGCACCATGCCCAGCATGGGGCTGTAGTGCTCCCGCTTGTACAGGGCAATGGTCTCGTCGGAGATGGTGTCCTTGTCGCCGTAGTGCTTGGCGGTGATCCGGTTGATCTCCGGCTGAAGCCGGATCATTTTAATGGAGTTCTTCTGCACCACCACAGACAGGGGCAGCAGGATGATCTTGCTGAGCAGGGTAAACAGCAGGATCGCAATGCCATAGCTGCCCACCAACCGATAGCACAGCCACATGAGCCAGCCCAGGGGCGTTCCGATATATGTATTGATTAACGACATGGGTCATTTCCTCGTTTCTATTTCTTTGGGCCATCCTTGGATCCGCCATGGGGGCCCGGCCCTCTTTCGTGCTTTTTGCCGCCAGGTCTGGGCGAGTGCTCCGGCTCCGGCGTGTTTTCCTCCTCTGAGTGCTCCTGAATGGAGGCGTTTTTCTGGGTCTCCCCGGTTTCCTTGGCGTTGTAGATCTCGTCCAGCACATAGCCGGTCTTGGGCTCGATCCTGGGAAGGTTCAGATCAAAGGCGGCGTTCAAGGCCAGCCGGGTGGCGTTGATGCCCGTCTCCCCCTCCAGCTCCAGGGACTTCCCCGGCACGCAGGCCGCCGTCAGGGCATTCTGCATCACCGGAGTCTCCTTCTCCGCATCAAACCTGGGGCCGCCGAACTGCTCCACCATATGGAGGGGCACCCGGGCTCCGTGATCCGACAGGAGCAGGATGACTGCCTCCGGATCCTTCTTCTGGATGTGGTCAATGGCCGTTAGAATCACGCTGTTGATATATTGAAGCTGTGCGGGATAGAGGCTCTCATCCTTCCAATACCAGTACAGGCTTTTGTCCTTCCGGACGCTCCCGTCCGCTCCAAATACAAAGGGCGCGTGGGGGCACTGGATATAGCTGACAGTCAGCGTAGGGCCGTCCACATGATCCGCACAGGTTTCCAGGGCGCTGATGGCGTTTTCCACCGGCCCCACATAGCTGTCCCGGTAATTGAGGAAGATCAGCAGCTGGATCTTCTCCCGGATGGGCCGGATCTGCTGGAACAGGCTCCGCTCCAAAAGGATGCCGGACAGGCTGTCCTCATGCTGCCCCCAGGTCAGCTCGTTGGCGCCGAAGCGCATGTAATTCCAATGGTTCACCAGATTGATGTGATAGCTGTTCTGACGGAACAGCTCCACCAGGTTTGGGTGCTCCAGATACTCTCTGCGCACCCGGGCTGGCATATCGTCCTCCACCACATAGTCGAGATTCAGGAGATTGGGCACCAGGGTATCCGTCCAGCAGGACTCGGTGTTCCGGCTGGTCTTAGATACGGAAAAGCCCCGCTGCTCCAGCGCCGCATAGAATTCGCTGTTGTCAAAGCCGAAGTAGGTCTCCAGATTCTCCTGGCCTCCGTACTCGTCAAACAGCAGATAGTAGACGTTCCGCTTTTCCCCCTGGAACTGCGCCATGATGGTGCTCTCGTTCTCCGGAGGCGGCGGCCCATAGGAAGCAGTGGAGATCAGCTTGGGCACCGCCGTCAGCACGCTCACAAAGGTCAGCGCCCCGAAGGTGATGGCCAGGATGCCGCAGCCCGCTGTGAGATTCGGCTTCTTTTTCAGCAGCAGGAGCACCAGCAGCAGAAACAAAACCGCCAAAATCAGCAGCTGGAACCGATCCCTCAGCCACGGCAGATGCCGCTTGAGCGCCTCAGACACCATGGTGAAATTGATGACCACCAGCATGGCAAGGCAGGCGGTAAACCCCGCCCGGCTGACGCTTCGGAACAGCACGCCCAGGAATATCAGAAGCACTGCCCCGGTGGCCAGGAAAATGCAGAAAAATGGCAGGATGTCCCTGAGACTGGCCTCTCCCGCATTCTGTGCGTACAAGAACACGCACGGGTACAGGCAGGTGAGAATCAGGGCCAGAAGTGCTGCCGCCCAGCTCTTGAATTTTTGATGTTTCTTTTCCACTCTGTGAAGCTCCCTCGCTCCGGTCTCGGAGCGCTGCGCTTCCCTGGGGAAGCCAGCATTTTTGTCAACGTTTATTGTATCATAGATTCGTCTATTTGCAATCTCTTATTTCACAGTTTCCACACATTCTTCCGCAAAATAAACATATAATCTGCGCGTTTCCCTCCACTTCTCTGCGGAAAACGCAAAAAGGGACCGCCGGAGCAGTCCCTTTTGCATTCTCTATATTGCGGCCAAGCTCAGGCAAATGAGGCACGCCGCTGTCAGCGCCCCCAATAGCGGCAGCACAAATCGGATCCACTTCCCATAGGGCACCCGGCCAATAGCCAGGGCCCCCATGACCACCGCGGAGGTGGGCGTGATGAGATTCACAAGTCCTGAAGCTGCCTGATAGGCCGTCACCAGCAGAGCCCGGCTCACCCCGGTCATCTCCGCCAGCGGGGCCATAATGGGCATGGACAGGGTGGCGAGCCCCGAGGAGGAGGGGATCAGGAAGGACAGCACCACAAACACCCCGAAGGACAGAAGAATAAATCCCACGCCTCCGGTCTCAGACAGAGCCTGCTCACCCCAATAGAGAATGGTGTCTGTGATCTTCCCCTGGTTCATAATGACGGTGATGCCCCTGGAAATGCCGATGATAAAGGCCACGCCCAGAAGCTCCGCCGCCCCGGATACAAAGCCGCCGATGATGTCCTTCTCCCCCACGCCGCATAGCATGCCAGTGAGCACCGCCGCCACCCAGAACAGGGCTGACAGCTCCGGGAACCACCAGCCCAGAGTGGGGATTGCAGTGATGCCCATATCGGAAAAGGGGATCACCCCATAGATCATCACCAAAAACGTCCCGGCAAAGAGCCAGAGGGCCAGCTTCTGCTGCCCGTTCATGGCGCTCTGCTCCCGGTCTCCCAGGGCGAAATGCCGGAGGTTGTCCTCCCGTTGGGCCGCCACCAAAGAATGCTCCGGTGTTTTCCGCACCCGACTCCCATAGTAGAGCACATAGCCCACCGCCATGGCCAGAGAGAGCCCCAGAAGCAGGAGCCTGAGGCCAATGCCCTGGCCCAGGCCGATGCCCGCAAAGCCCGCGGCAATGCCGGTGGCAAATGGGTTCACCGTGGAGCCCAGCACGCCCGTACCAGCTCCCAGCAGGATCACTCCCACCGCCGTCACCGTATCATACCCCGCCGCCACCATCACTGGCAGCAGCAGCGGATAAAAGGCGATGGTCTCCTCACTCATACCGAAGGTAGTGCCGCCCAAGGCGAAGGCACACATTAAAATAGGAATCAGGATCCCGCCCCGGTCACCGAGCCGTTCCACTATGGCGGAGATCCCCGCATCGATGGCTCCGGTCTTGCCCATGACCCCCAGGAAGCCGCCCACCATCAGGATGAATACCGCCACCTGAGCGGCCTCGTAGAACCCCTCCAGCGGGGCCCGGGTCACCGCCCAGAGATTCTGGCCGCTGCGGGCCACAGCCTGATAGCTGCCGGTGATGGGCGAGCCGTCGGGCAGATAGCTGTACTGCCCCGCCGGAAGGATCCAGGTCAGCGCGGCCACCACCAAAATCAGCAGGATCAGAATGGTCTCCGCGCTGGGCATTTTTACTTTCTTCAACTACATCCCACCTATCACGGTCGTGCCGCACTTCCCCTCCAGTGCCTCCAGGCCCCGGCTCAGGGATGTGATGATGGCCCTTCCCTTGGGATTGGCCCTGACAAATTCCAGGGCCGCCTGGACCTTCGGCAGCATGGAACCCGCGGCGAAATGGCCCTCCTGGCAGTAGCGCTCCATCTGCTGCGCGGTCACAGTCCCCAATTTTTCCTCATCGGGCTGCCGGAACCGGATAGACACTGCGTCCACCTCTGTGAGGATCAGCAGTGTATCCGCCTGCATCTCCCGGGCCAGCAGGCTGGCCGCCAGATCCTTGTCGATGACCGCCGGAACGCCCCGGAGGCTGCCATCCGGCTCCCTCACCACCGGGATGCCGCCCCCACCGCAGGCAATGGCAATGGTGGTATCCCAGAGGGTCTTCAGGGTGCCGATCTCCACGATCCGCTGGGGTCTGGGAGACGCCACCACCCGCCGCCAGCCACGGCCAGCGTCCTCCTTCATGGCATAGCCCTTTTCCTGTTCGATTTTTTCCGCATCTTCCTTAGAATAGAAGGGCCCAATGGGCTTTGTAGGGGCGGAAAAGGCGGGGTCCTCCGGCTCCACCACGATCTGGGTCACCAGGGTCACCACCGGGATATCCCGCCCCCGGCGCACCAGCTCCGTCCGGAGCTTCTGCTGAAGGTGATAACCGATATAGCCCTGACTCATGGCGTCGCAGACGTCAAAGGGCATGGCCGGAGTCACCTGGGCCGCAGTCTCTGAGGCCAGGATGATCCGTCCCACCTGGGGGCCGTTGCCGTGCACCACTGCCATCTCATAGCCATGGAGGCTCATATCCGCCAGGGTCTTAACGGTCTTCTCCACCACCGTGGCCTGGGATTCCGCAGTAGGCGGCAGGGACTTATCCTCCAGCGCGTTGCCCCCCAGGGCCACTACGATCCTTGCCGCGGCGCTCATAGGGTCGCCACCAGGATCGCTTTAATGGCGTGCATGCGGTTCTCCGCCTCATCGAACACCACGGAAGCGGAGCTGCGGAACACGCTGTCCGTGACCTCCCGGATGTCCAGGCCCTTCTCCAGGCAGCTCCGGGCCAGGGCAGTGCCCGCGTCGTGGAAGGCGGGCAGGCAGTGCATAAAGATCACCTTGGGGTTGTGGGTGTCGGCCAGCAGTCCCTCGTCTACCCGATAGGGAGTCAGCAGCTGGACTCTGGCGGGGATCTGGTCCTCCTCGCCCATGGAGGCCCAGATATCCGAGTAAATGGCGTCGGCTCCGTGGAGCTCCTGCCGGTCTGTGGTCAGGGTGATATGGGCCCCGGTGAGCTCCGCCTGCCGCCGTACCCGCTCCATCACATTCTGATCCACCCCGTCGATGAGCTCCTTGGGCCCGTAGCCCACAAAGTCCATGCCCATCTTGCAGCAGCCATACATGAGGGCGTAGCACATATTATTCCGCACGTCTCCCACGAACACCAGCTTCTGCTGGCTCAGGGGTTTGGCCACATGCTCCTCCAGGGTCATGAAGTCCGCGATGATCTGGGTTGGATGATCCACATCTGTGAGGCCGTTGTACACGGGCACGCCGCTGAACTCCGCCAGAGTCTCCACCACCTTCTGGTCAAAGCCCCGGTACTCGATACCGTCAAAGAACCGGCCCAGCACCTTGGCGGTATCCTCCATGGACTCCTTTTTGCCCATTTGGGAGCTGCCGGGCTCCAAAAAGGTCACGTTGCCTCCCTCATCATGCGCCGCCACCTCAAAGGCGCAGCGGGTCCGGGTGGAGGTCTTCTCAAAGAGCAGCGCGATATTCTTGCCTCGGAGACTGTTTCCAAGAACCCCAGAGCGCTTCTTGGCCTTCAAATCGTGGCCCAGGTCCAACAGATACCGGATCTCCCCCGGCGTAAAGTCCATCAGTGTCAAAAATGATCTGCCTTTTAGATTCACTGGCATAAAATATTCCTCCTCATTTTAATAGAGATCTCTGATGAGCGGCATGGTCATGCACCGGGGACCGCCCCGGCCCCGGGACAGCTCTGAGCTGGGGATGGTCAGAACCTCCACGCCGCAGTCCCGTAGCAGCTCGTTGGTGGCCTGGTTCCGGTCATAGGCGATGACCCTGCCCGGAGCGATGGCGAAGGTATTGGAGCCGTCGTTCCACTGCTCCCGGGCTGCGTCGATGACGCTTCCTCCGCCGCAGGGGATCAGGGTCACTCTGGGCAGCCCCAGATGATCCATGAGAATGTGCTCCAGGGATGCCCGCTCCTGTCGGATGCTCAGGTGGCCGCCGCCCTTCTCCAGCACAAATACCTCCATATTGCCCTGGATGTTGGGGTGTACCGTAAACTTGTCCCGATCCACCATGGTGAACACCGTGTCCAGGTGCATAAAGCTCCGGCTTTTGGGGATATCAATGGCCAGGATCTGCGTAAAGCCCAGCTCCAGAAGATTTTTGGCCAGAATTTCAATGGCAAAGGGCTCCGTGCGCTGGGAGATGCCCACGGCCACGGTATCCCGGCTCAAAACCAGAATATCGCCGCCCTCCAGGCTGGGCTCCATGTCCCGGCTGTAGACCTTGGGGACATTTTTGTACACCGGATGATAGCGGAAGATATAATCCCCGAACAGAGTCTCCCGGTTCCGGGTCTGGCTGTACATCCGGTGGAGGGAGACCCCGGAGCCGATGCAGGCAAAGGGATCCCGGGTGAAATAGAGATTCGGCATGGGATCGATCACAAAGGGATAGTCCCCCTCCAGATAGTCCGTGAGATTCTTCCTGCCGTAGCCGTGGATCTCAGACTTCCGAACCCCCGCCATCATTTTCAGGACCATGTTCTTGGTTGTAAAGCCCAAAAAGTACTCCCGCATCCGCTGGAGCCGCTTCTCGCCCCGGATCCCGGCGTCCCGGAGGTAGTCGTCCACAAACTGCTGCCGGACGGTCTCGTCGGTGAGGGCCTCCGCCGTGAGATCCTCCAGGTAAACCACCTCTACCCCCTGCTCGGTCAGCAGCCCCGCAAACTGGTCGTGCTCCTGACGGGCCAGGCGCAGATATGGAATATCGTCGAAAAGCAGCCGATCCAGGTGCTCCGGCATCAGGTTCAGCAGCTCCTCTCCGGGCCGGTGCAGCATGACCCGCCGCAGGGTGCCGATCTCCGACCAGATATTGATCGTTTCGTTCAATGCACACACTCCTTGTTGAATTCTTCAACGGCAGTATGTCCCCGCTGGCAAAAATCATGCACAGGCGCAAAAAAAGACGTACCGCGAAACGCAGTACGCCGAAAGGGGAGAAGAAGAACCGGCTGGGGAGGGGGTATGGACCGCAGAGCGGTTTTGGGAACCAGCCGGTTCTTCTTGTGGCACAGCAAAAGCTGGCTTTTTAGGAGATTGGCAGATCCACTAGAGCTACCTGACAATAGCGGATCTTGATTGCATGGTCAGTATAGCACGAGCTGTTCGATTTGTCCAGTATTTTGTTCATTTTTTGCGGTTCAAATGAATTTTTAGCAGTTTGGCACAAATATATGTTTCGCATTTATTGCATTTTGAAACATATCATTAACATTTCATAGTATTTTCAGAGGATCCCCAGGCGGCTGAGAAGCACCAGTGCTCCCACGATCACCACCAGGACGATAACTGTGGTGATCAGCTGCTTTTTGCTGCCCTTTTTCTTGCTCTCAAACTGGAGGTTCACGCCCTCCCGCTGGTGGGCCAGCTGGGCCGCATTCTCCAGCATCTGCTTCTGCTGATTCACCTGATCCGGCGATACGATGGGCATTCCGGCTTCCTCCCTTCCCTAAATCACATGAAATGCGGACAGCAGCACCAGCGCAGCCGCCACCGCCGCAACAGCGATCCCGGTGATCATTTTCTGCCGCCGGGAGCCCTGGGCCTTGGGTGCAGAGCCCATATACGTTTGGCCGTTCCGCTCCGCGGTTCTTTGGGCGGCACGCATGGATAGAAAGGCTTCGTTTCTTCTGACTTCATCGACATTCTGCATAGGCATTGGCATAAAATTACCTCCTTACTCGTTGTATTGCTCAACTTAATCGTAATAAATAGTTACCTTGATTACATATCCATAATACCATTATTTTCGTTCGCTTGTATATTGACATTTTACACATTTCTTATACGCCGTTTCTGGCACTTCTAGACAAAAAGCGGGGCAGCCCAAATCTGTGAGCTGCCCCGCTGGGATTTTTACTGCTTTTCAATGGTCTCAATGCCGCCGTTTCCGGCCAGGGTCACCTGATAGGTGTCGCCGCCGTCCACCTGGATCTCTACGCTTCCGCTTTCCTCAAAGCCCTTGATCTCCAGGTCATGGCCGCCGGAAGCGCCCCAGTGAAGCTCATACTGATCCTCTCCGCCGTTCTCGCCGGGGATCAGCTTTCCATAGCCGGAGCTCTCCGGCAGGGCCGGAAGCACCTGCACCCCCGAGAAGATCTGGTTCGCCACCGTAAGGATCTCCGCGCCGCCTACAGTAAAGGTGCCGTCCTCCCCGCTCTCGTGGGTCCGGGACAGATACCGGGCCATGACGCCCCAGAAGCAGACGCTGTCCTCCGGATCAAAATCCGTGCCGTCCGCCACAACCTCCATGGCGCATTCCACCCCGGGCATGGCTGCCTTTAGGTTCTCTGGCAGCTCCGGAGGCAGGCTCACGGTAGGCGTAGGCTCTGCCGAAGGAGTCGGCTCCGCACTGGGAGACAGACTGGGAACAGGCGTTGAGGTGGGTGTCGGCGTGGGCGTGGGTACCACTGTCGGCGCCGCTGTGGGTGTTGGCGTCGGAGCAGGCGCAGGGGTGGATGCCTCCGTGGGATCCGCGTGCCGGGTCAGCTGCTCCACCGCGTTGCCGGTGACAGTATCGTACAGAGTCAGATTGCTGCCGCTTTTTGTGAAGCTGTAGGTCACAGCCTCGTCCATGCCGTTTTCATAGAGGTACAGCCACACCTGACTACCCTTGTCCTGGAACCAGAAGGTATAGGTGACGCTGCTTCCGCCGCCGGTGACCACCAGATTCTCGTTGGACTTGAATTCATAGGTCTTGCCGCTGTCCGCGTCCCAGGTGCCCACAAAGCCCCCAATATAGTCGCCGGTCACATCCTCATCCGTCTCCACGGCCTCCGGGGCCTTGGACAGCTGGGGCGTTACCACCTGGGGCTGCGGCGTAGGCGTGACCCGGGACAGCTCCGCCCAGCTGCTGTCCACCTGGTGCTCCGTTTCCGAAGCCGAGCGCTCCGAAGTGCCACAGCCCGCCAGCAGCCCCAGGCACAGGGCTCCTGCCAGGCAAAGTGCGATCCGGCGACGATGTTTCATGATGAGATCTTTCCTTTCCGATTTACAATCCTGCTACCTATTATACCGGATTTTCCCGGGAAAGCAACTGTTTCCCCAGGGTCTCCGCCG
Organism: uncultured Oscillospiraceae bacterium; assembly: GCA_934546685.1. Classification (GTDB taxonomy): domain Bacteria; phylum Bacillota; class Clostridia; order Oscillospirales; family Oscillospiraceae; genus HGM13006. Next base: position 27,872 of record CAKTEB010000014.1, on the reverse strand, counting down.
CCTGATCCCGGAGCCGCCAGAGCATATAGAGATTGGGCAGCGCCATGAGCCCCGCCAGGATCGCCCCCAAGCTCCACAGCAGCTCCAGCTTCAAAAATGCCCCCAGCAGCGTGCAAATAAGGTATGCGCCCCGGTACGGTCTGTCCGCCCGGGGGCCCCAGAGATACCGGCTGCAGCACTCGCCATAATAGCACCAGCCCACCACCGTGGAGAAGGCAAAGGTCATCAGCGACGCCGTCAGCACCCATTTCCCGCCGGGGATGCAGGAGAAGGCCAGGAAGCACAGGGTCTCCGGCCCGGCATTCTGAAACAGCGCAGGGAATTTCAGCATCGCCGCGACCAGGGTCACGCCGGTCATGGCGCAGATCACCACCGTATCCCAGAATACTCCGGTCATGGAGACCAGGGCCTCCTCCTTAGGGTTGCGCCCCGGCCCCGCCGAGGCAGCCAGTGGTGCGGTGCCCATGCCGGATTCGTTTGTAAAAAGGCCCCGGGCTGTGCCATACCGGGCGGCAGTCAGGATCGTGCCGCCCGCAAAGCCGCCTCCCGCCGCTCTGGGCGACAGCGCCCCGGATAAAATCTCCCCCAAAGCGGGCAGAATGCAGCTTCGGCACCGAACCAGCACCGTCAGGCATCCCAGCAGATACAGCGCCGACATGGCGGGCACCAGCCGCTCACAGGCCCCGGCCACAGATCGGATGCCCCCCAGGATAATGGCCCCGGCCAGCACCGTTACCACCAGACCGGTGATCCACACCGGCATGCCGCAGGTGCTCTTCATGGCCGCCGCCATGGCATTGGATTGGATCATCGCCCCAGTACCCGTGGCCGCCGCCACGCCGAATACCGCAAAGGCCGCAGCCATGCCCCGCCTGTGCAGCACATCCTCCAGCACATACATGGCGCCCCCCTGGCCCTTCCGCCGGTGCAGGAGACACAGCACCGTTTCCCCATAGCGGGTGGCCATACCAAAAAGTCCCGTGAACCAGCACCAGAACACCGCTCCAGGGCCGCCCAGAATAATAGCCGTAGCCACACCAATGATATTCCCCGTGCCAATAGCTGCCGCCAGCGAGGTCGCCAGGGCCCCAAAGGCCGATATCCCACTCTCCCCCGGCTCCCGCCTGAGGCTCAGGCGGATGCCCCGCAGGGTATGCCGCTGAACCCCCCGCAGCTTCACGGTCATATAAAGATGCGTCCCCATGAGCAGGACCAGCAGCGGCCCGCTCCACAGCACCCGCTCCAGCAGGAAAACCAGCTCCATTCCCGATCCCTCCTTGACAAGGCCCCCTCACTGGACATACAATGGAGAAGGCCCCTGAGGTATCTTATGCCTGTCCTCAGCCATCCATGCCTGAGACCCAGGGAGCATACCACAGATCAGGAGGAACCGCCATGTCCAAGCGCAACGCCAGAAATACCCGCAGCCGCATCGTCTCCGCCGCCTGGGAGCTATTCTATGAAAACGGCTATGACGACACCACAGTGGACGATATCGTGGAGCGCTCCGGCACCTCCAAGGGCTCCTTTTACCACTATTTCGCCGGAAAGGACGCCCTTCTCAGCTCTCTTTCCACCCTTTTCGACGAGAAATATCAGGAGCTCATGCCCAATATGGATCCCAATATGTCCGCCTTTGACCAGCTCATCTACCTAAACCACGAGCTGTTTTTTATGATCGAGAACTCCGTGTCCCTGGAGCTGCTGGCTCGGCTGCTGTCCACCCAGCTGGTGACCTCCAGTGAGAAACACCTGATGGATCAGAGCCGCTACTACTTCCGGATCCTCCGGAAGATCTGCACCGACGGCCAGAAGTCCGGGGAGCTCCGGCAGGACATCTCCATCAACGAGATGGTCCGCACCTACGCCCTCCAGGAGCGCGCGCTGATGTATGACTGGTGCATCTGCGGCGGAAACTACTCTCTTTCCGTCTATTCCACCAATCTTCTGCCGAATTTACTGGGCTATTTCAAAAATAAATAAACGCATTATTTTCATTCTGTACTTTAGTCTAGTTAAAAATCCGTCTGTTTTCAGTCTATTTCTGAAAACAGACGGATCATTTTCTATATTTGATTCTAAACCTTGTTCTGTGTTGCAGTCTAGTTTTCCCTCTGGTATAATTGTCCCCAATGAAAGGAAGGGGTTTACCTTGAGTACGAAAAACATCCTGATCCTGGCGACCATGTTCGTCTATCTGGTGGGCATGGTGGTCATTGGAATTATCTGTTCCAAGAAGAACAAATCCACCGACGACTTTTATTTAGGCGGACGAAAGCTGGGCCCCCTGGTCACGGCCATGAGCGCCGAGGCCTCTGACATGAGCTCCTATCTGCTCATGGGCCTGCCCGGTCTGGCTCTGCTCTCCGGCCTGGCTGACGTGGGCTGGACAGTCATCGGTCTGGCCCTGGGCACCTATCTCAACTGGCTCATCGTGGCCAAGCGTATCCGCCGCTACTCCCAGCACATTGGCGCTGTGACCGTGCCGGACTTCTTCTCCCGGCGGTATCACGACGACAAGAATCTTCTGTCTCTGATTGCGGCGCTGGTCATCATTGTGTTCTTTATTCCCTACACCGCCTCCGGCTTCAACGCCTGCGGCACCCTGTTCTCCAGCCTGTTCGGCATCGACTACCTTACGGCCATGATCGTCTCCGCCATCGTCATTGTACTCTACACCGCCCTGGGCGGCTTCCTGGCGGCCTCCACCACGGATCTGATCCAGTCCATCATCATGACCATCGCCTTGATCATCGTGGTATTCTTCGGCATCCACATGGCTGGCGGCTGGGACGCTGTAGTGTCCAACGCCCAGGCTATCCCGGGCTATCTGTCCTTCACCCAGACCTATGACGCAGCCTCCGGCAGTGCCAATCCCTATACCACGCTGACCATTATCTCCACCCTGGCCTGGGGCCTTGGCTACTTCGGCATGCCCCACATTCTCCTGCGGTTCATGGCCATTGAGGATGTGAAGAAGCTCAAAACCTCCCGCCGGATTGCCTCCACCTGGGTGGTGATCTCCATGGCGATCGCCGTGCTCATCGGTGTGGTGGGCAACGGCATGATCCATGCCGGGGCTCTGGACTCCATCCCCGCGGCGGATTCCCAGCGGATCATCATTAAGATCTCCACCCTGCTGTCCTCCTACGGTGTGCTGCCCGCCATCGTGGCCGGTTTGATCCTCTCCGGTATTCTGGCGGCCACCATGTCCACCGCAGACTCTCAGCTGCTGGCTGCTGCCTCCAGCGTCACCCAGGATCTGCTCCAGGGCACCTTCAAGGTCAAGCTCTCCGACAAGGCCGCCATGATCATCGCCCGGCTGACGGTCATTCTCATTGCCGTTGTGGGCGTTATCTGGGCCAGAAATGAGGGCTCCGTGTTCACCATCGTATCCTTTGCCTGGGCCGGCTTCGGCGCCGCCTTCGGCCCCGTGGTGCTGCTGGCTCTGTTCTGGAAGCGCAGCAACAAGTGGGGCGCACTGGCCGGTATGATTGCCGGCGGCGTGATGGTCTTCGTGTGGAAGTACGGCGTGCGGCCCATGGGCGGCATCCTGGACATCTATGAGCTGCTGCCCGCCTTCATCATTGCCATTGTCGTAAACGTGGTCGTGAGTCTGGCTACCAAGGCTCCTGAGGCCGACGTGGTCAAGGAATACGATGAAGTAGCCGCTATGAAGGATTAAGTCTTACATAAAGCCGCTGTCCGGTGCGCCGGACAGCGGCTTTATTCAGCACAACACCCCGGCTCCAGGTGGAGCCGGGGTGTTGTCGATGTGATTCTATTAGCCTGCGGCGCTGTCTTCCTCAGCGCTGTCCACAGCTTCGCTTTCCTCCGCGGAATCCTGGGCAGCCTGAGCTGCCTGGGCCGCGGCCTCCTGAGCGGCAGCCTGCTGGGCGGCCTGCTGCTGGATCTCCTTCACCGCATTGGGCTCCGCCACAGCGGCGTCCTTGGTGAGGGTGGTGGTCAGGGTATCCATGAGATTCGTCAGGTAGTCTCTGTAGTCGTCGTACCGGAGCTCCTGCTCGGCCACAGTCTTGTAGTAATACTCATCCGTAAAGGACACGAAATACATCACATGATAGCCGTAGCTGGTCTTGACGATGCCGGTATCCCCGGACTTTCGGCTGGCATCAAAGCACCAGTCGTTGAACTCTGTGACCATCTGGCCGGGGCGTACATCCTCATAGAGGCCGCCGTTGGTGTTGGAGCCGGTATCGGCAGAATAGGTATTTGCCAGCTCACCAAAGCTGTCCTCGGTGGCATCGCCGTCCTCCCACTCCTGGAGGACCTCCTGGGCCTTTTCCTCAGCGGCGGTCCAGGCCTCGTCGGTAATGTTGCCGTCCTCATCGGCCTCAGGCTCAATGAGAATGTGCCGGACATTGACGTTGGGCAGGTCGGACTTCTCAATACCGTAGCTCTGGAGCTCCTCGGCGTTCTGATCGTAGTACTCCTCCACCTGGGTATCGTCGTAGGTGAAGCCATTGTAAATGGAATCCGAGTAGGCGGAGACATAGTAGGAATCGTAGAGATACTGCTTAAAATCCTCCACGGTGGCACTGGCGCCATAGGAATCCTGAATGTAGGCCAGCACGTCGCCGTTGCCGTCCTCATCGGTGAAGCCAGCGCTGGCGGCATTGGTGGCCATGTTGTCCACTACAGAGTCATACTCAGACTGGTAATCGTCGGGCATGGTGAAGCCCTTGTCCTCGGCCTCCTTTTTCAGCGCCACAGTCTGGATAATGCTGTCCTGGGCACTCTGAAGGAAGTAGTCCTCCCAGGTGGTCACCGTGGTATCGCCGGCCTCGCTATCGGTGGCCTCCTGATAGGTCTGCTCGCTGAGCGGCTGAGAGGCGTCAAAGCTGAAGCCATAGTTGTTGACGTAGTAGAAATACTCGCCCCAGAAATAGAAGCTCAGCTGCCGGTTTGTAAGCTCCTCCACGGTCTCGCCGTCGGTGTTCTGGACTGTGACCGCAATGGCGTCGCCGTCGATATTCTCCTCCTCCGCCACGGACTCGGTACTGGACTGGCTGTCGCCATCCTTCGTAGCGCGGCTCAGGGCCACGCTGAGGCATACGATAATCACCGCAAGCAGCACAATGATGACGCCTGCCACGATAGCAACGGGAGACTTCTTCTTTTTCTCCTGCTGGACTGCGGGCTCCTGGGGAACCTCGTCCTCCTCCGCTTTGGGAAGCTCGGTCTCAGTCTCCTGGGGCTCCGCACCGTCCTCGGTCTCCTGAGGCTCGACATCAGCGTCAGTCTCTGTCTCCTGAGTCTCTGCATCCGCATCTGCATCCGCTTCCGGTGCTTTCTCCGGAGCAGGCGCTTCCTCCGGAGTGTCCTCCGCAGGGATTTCTGCTGCTGTATTGCTCTCCACCGGAGCGGTCTCCTGATCCTCAGCGGGATGCAGAGCCGCGCCGCAGATGGGGCACAGTTCCTCGTCCTGGTCTATTTCCTGACCGCACTTGGGACAATTCATTCCATCGACACATCCTTATCTTGATCTTAGATTTATGGCACGCGATTTGCGTGCAGGGTACATTATAACAGATGACGCCGGAAAAGTCTGCAAGAACTCCGGCGTCATCTGTGAACTTTTTATAAAGTTTCCGAGTGGCCAGCTTCACATATCCTGCGTGCGTGTCGTAAAGGGATGATTGCCGTCTCCCTCCAGCCACTGATCCTCTCCCTGGCCGTGGACAGTGACAGTCCCGTCATAGTCCCGGATCCACAGGGCATTCTCCGGGCAGGCGATATGCTCGTCAAAGTCCGGATCATAGTTCAGGATCTCCTCCAGCAGAAAGGCCGCCGCCACGCCGGAATCCGTTACAAAGGTGCCGTAGCAGCTTCCGCTGTCAGGCTCCACCGCGCAGAGATCCTCCTCGCCCTCAGTGACCAGAGCCGTCACCACCGTGGGGATCCCCAACTTCTCCATATGATCCCCATAGGCGCACCTTTTCCAATCCTCTGCATCCTTGGCCACATAACCGGGATCCGTGATGATAAGGTCACCGTGAAAATACACGCCGCTTTTGCTTACCGATGCCATGTGGTTCCCTCTTTGGTATCCACCAGGACGATGCCCATTTCCTTCAGCTGATCCCGGATCCGATCCGCCTCAGCAAAGTTTTTGGCCTTCTTAGCGGCGGTGCGCGCCTCCACCAGAGCATCGATCTCCGCGTCGCCCTCCTGGGGTGCGGCCTTCTCCTGCTGCTGCTTTTCCGCAGCCGCCAGCAGCCCCAGGCCCAGAACGGTATCGAACTGACCGATGAGCGCCCGCTTGGTGCCCTCGGCGATTTTGGCCTTCAGCACATCGTACAGGGCTGTCACCGCCAGGGAGGTATTCAGGTCGTTGTCCAGCGCTGCCTGGAAGGTGGCCTTCAGCTGAGCCGCGGCTTCCTCATCGGCGGGATCCTCCGGCTCGTTCTTCAGCGCCGCCACCCGGCCCACCAGCTTCTCATAGGCGGTCTTGGCGTTGTCCAGGTTCTCCCAGGAGAACAGCAGGCCTCGGCGATAGTGGGACTGGAGGCAGAACAGACGATAGCACAGGGGATCATACCCCTTCTCCTTCAGCAGAGACACGGTCAGGAACTCGCCCTTGGACTTGCTCATCTTGCCGTGATTGGTGTTCAGGTGGTGGACATGGAACCAGTAGTTGCACCACTTGTGGCCCAGGAAGCTCTCAGACTGGGCGATCTCATTGGTATGGTGGGGGAAGGCGTTGTCGATGCCGCCGCAGTGGATGTCCATATACTCGCCCAGGTGCTTGATGCTGATGGCGGAGCACTCGATGTGCCATCCGGGATAGCCCAGGCCCCAGGGGCTTTCCCATTTAAGCTCCTGATCCTCGAACTTGGACTTGGTAAACCAGAGGACAAAATCTGTCTTGTTCCGCTTGTTTTCATCGGCCTCCACGCCCTCCCGGACGCCTACCTCCAGGTTCTCCTCGTCGTGATCGCCAAAGACATAGTATTTCTCCAGCTTGGAGGTATCAAAATAGACGTTTCCTCCAGCCATATAGGCGTATCCCTTGTCAAGCAGGCCCTGGATCATGGTGATGAACTCCGGGATGCAGTGGGTGGCAGGCTCTACCACGTCAGGGGTCTTGATATTCAGGGCTGCGCAGTCCTGGAAGAAGGCATCGGTGTAGAACTTGGCGATCTCCATGACGGTCTTATGCTCCCGCTTGGCGCCCTTGAGCATCTTATCCTCGCCGGTATCCGCGTCGGAGGACAGATGGCCCACGTCGGTGATGTTCATGACCCGCTTCACGTCATAGCCCAGATACCGAAGGTATTTCTCCAGCACGTCCTCCATGATATAGCTCCGCAGGTTGCCGATGTGGGCAAAATGATAGACCGTGGGGCCGCAGGTGTACATCTTGATCTTCCCGGGCTCGTTGGGGATCAGCTCCTGCTTCGTTCTGGTGAGAGAATTATAAAGTTGCATGATTCAGCACTCCTTATCTGTATGATCTTCGGGCTTCGGCACGTCCTTGGGATCGAACCCATAGCCGTTCTCGATGCCCTGCATATATTGTTCTTCGATCTGCTTTTCCAGCGCATCCAGCCGGGAGGTCAGCACATCCAGGGTCTTCTGCACCGGGTCGGTGACGTGGATCTGATCCACCTCTCCGGCGTAGTCCACCTTCTTCCCGGCGATCCGGACGATCCGTGCCGGAACGCCCACGGCGGTGGCGTTCTCCGGGACCTCCGACAGCACCACGGAATTGGAGGCGATGCGGCTGCCGTCCCCCACCTTGAAGGGGCCCAAAACCTTTGCGCCGCAGCCGATGAGCACGTTGTTTCCAATGGTAGGATGGCGCTTTCCCTGATCCTTGCCGGTGCCGCCCAGCGTGACCCCATGGTACAGGAGCACGTCGTCCCCCACCTCGGCGGTCTCGCCGATGACGATGCCCATACCGTGGTCGATGACGAACCGCCGGCCAATGGTAGCCCCGGGGTGGATCTCAATACCGGTGAAATGGCGGCTCAGCTGACTCGCCAGCCGGGCCAGGAAAAAGAGGCGGTGCCGGTAAAAGAAATGGGCGATCCGGTGGTTGATGATGGCGTGGACGCCGGGATAGAGCAGCAGGATCTCCAGCTTGCTCCGGGCCGCGGGATCTCTGGCCTGATAGGCCCCCAGCGTTTCATATAAGCGATGAAATAGCATAGTTTACCCCCTAAAAGTTCCTTCACTCGAGCCGATACTCATAGTACCATTGATCCCAGGCTGGGTCAGAATTATGGTCATCTCTGTCTCCCACCTGTCCGCCCATGGCCGCATAAAAATCACAAGCCCGTCTGTTATGGGGATTGCAGCTATTGTAAAACCTCAAATACCCCATTTTCCTGCACTGTCTGCGGACAAATTCCATGGTACATCGTCCCACGCCCTGCCCCTGAGCCTCCGGCACCAGGTAAAGGGAATCCATACAGAATTCAAAATCCTTATAGCCCCTTCGTTGGCTTACGGTCACATACCCCACGTCATTTCCCTCATGAGAAATCAGGAATACCTGTACCCCCGCCGTGGCTATCTGCTGTTGAAACCGCTTCGTATGCTGACTAAAATCGTACTGATCCAGCAACTCATCCGGGTAGATGCCGCGATAGGCTGATTCCCATGCCAGCTTTCGGAGTACAGCCAATTTTCTCGCATCTTTTCTGCGTGCTGGCCGAAATGCCGTCATGAAAGCGAGATCACGCCGCTCAGCATAATTGTCAGCGCCAGCCCCGCCAGGAGCAGTGGCTTTGCCGAGCAGTTTTCATCCTGGATCCAGTCCCGGATGCCCCAGGCCAGGGAGAACACGAACACAAAGGGCCACACAAACCAGCTGATACTGAAAATTGTTGAACAGACGGACAGGACAAACGTTCCAATGATCATCTCTCTTCTCCTCCCAAATGCAAAAGCCCCGCCTCCTGATCCTACGATCAAGAGGCGGGGCATATACTCCGCGGTTCCACTCTGATTTATTACTTTGGCATTGACGCAGCCTCACGGGGTCTCCCCTCGCTCCCGGGCGCACTTTCATGGTCTGCCTCCCGCCGCGGCTTTCAGCCGGTGACCGCAGCTCTCTTGGGGACGCCATTGCCATTACTCTTCCCGATCCACGCGATATTCACTTTTTATCTGCTCTATCATAGTAGCACGGAAGGGAATATGTGTCAAGAGGTTTTCTATTCTCAGGACTTCATGTCCAGGACGTCCCAGTTCTTCACAAAATACTCAATGCCGCTGACCAGAGTGGTGAGCACGATGATGCCGGTAATCACAGCGTCCAGCACCGGCCATTGGGTGAGCACCAGCATAATGCAGAGGCCCACCATGGTGCAGGCGGTCTTGATCTTGCCCAGCCAGGCCGCCGCGATGACCCGTCCATTCTCCACAGCCACCAGCCGAAGGCCGGTAACGGCGAACTCCCGGGCCAGGACAATCATCACTGCCCAGGCAGGCATTCTGCCCCACTGGATAAAGATGACCATGCAGGAGATCACCAGCAGCTTATCCGCCAAGGGATCCAGAAATTTTCCAAAATTGCTGACCTGGTTGTAGTGCCGAGCGATGTAGCCGTCCACAAAATCCGTGCAGGAGGCCACGATAAACACGATCAGCGCGGGAATGTTATAGCCCATCAGCAGAAGCACCATAAACACAGGGATCATGACCACCCGGGCCAGGGTGATTTTGCTTGCCGTTGTCATTCTGCCTCGTCCTCCACTGCCGTACCGATGAGATTACCGTCCATGGTCTCCTCGATGACCACATTTACAAAGGTGCCGGGCTTATAGCGGGTACCGGCATTGAAGAACACCATGCCGTCGATCTCCGGAGAATCGGCGTAGGTTCGGCCAAACTGACACTCGGCCAGCCGGTCATAGCCCTCCACCAGAACCTCTACGGTCTTGCCCACCAGGCTCTCATTGTAGTCGTCCATAATGCGGCTCTGTAGCTCAGAGACCAGCTCCGCCCGCTTTTCGGCGATCTCATGGTCGGGATACTGCATCTTGGCTGCCGCTGTGCCCTCCTCCGGAGAGAATACGAAGCAGCCCACCCGCTCCATCCGGTGCTTTTTCAGGAATTCGCAGAGCTCCTGGAATTCCTCCTCTCCCTCGCCGGGGAGGCCCGCAATGAGGCTGGTCCGCAGCACCAGGCCCGGGATCTTCTCCCGGAGATGGGGCAGCAGCCAGTCGAGATAGTCCTTGTTGCCCCGGCGGTTCATGGTTCTGAGGATCTTGTCGTTGCAGTGCTGAATGGGGATATCCAGGTAGGAGCAGATCTTCTCCTCCTGAGCGATGGTGTCAATGAGCTCCTCGTCCATCTCGTCGGGATAGAGGTAGTGGATGCGGATCCAGTGGAAGCCCTCGATCTTACACAGCTCCCGCAGCAGCTCGCTGAGGCGGCGCTTGCCGTAGAGGTCGATGCCGTACCGGGAGGTATCCTGGGCAATGAGGATCAGCTCCTTGACGCCGTCGGAGGCCAGGATCTTCGCCTCGTCGATGAGGTCCTCAAATTTCCGGCTCCGGTACTTGCCCCGGAGCTGGGGGATCACGCAGAAGGCGCAGTGGTTGTCGCAGCCCTCGGCGATCTTGAGATAAGCGTAGTAATCCGGGGTGGTAAGCACCCGGCCCAGCTCCTCCGGATCGGCGTTGATGTCGCCGAAATGCTGGGGCTTCTCGCCCTCCAGCACTTCGTCCACCGCCGATACAATGTCGCCATAGCTGCCGCAGCCCAGAATGCCGTCAACCTCCGGCAGCTCCTCCAGGAGCTGCTCCTTATAGCGCTGGCTCAGGCAGCCCGACACCAGGATCTTGCCGATTTTGCCCTCGTTTTTGAGGAGGCCCAGCTCCAGGATCTCCTGAATGGCCTCGCTTTTGGCACTCTCGATAAAACCGCAGGTGTTGACGATGGCCACATCGCAGTATTCCACCTCGGTGGTGATCTCATACCCAGCCTCGTGCAGCAGGCAGAGCATCTGTTCGGCATCCACCTGGTTCTTTGCACAGCCCAGGGATACCATTGCTACTTTCTTCCCCATTTGGAGACCTCCAATGAATTGATGATGTATTCCAAAATTATGATAAATCAGTCGAACGAATCCGTATCTTCCAGCCGGGCCTCATAGCGCGAAAGCGCGGAGGAAATAGCGTCCCAGCTGTGTCCTCGGCGGTATAATGCATCCGCCGCCTTTTTGATGGTCTTCTGATCCAGCGCTGCGCCCCGGAACCGCCGCTCTAAAAACCGGTCGATGGCCTCGGACATATCCGGGAGATGCTCCAGGTTTTCCTCCCAGTATTTTTTTGGAATGCCCTTTTGATAGAGCTCCTGCTGGATCCTTGCTCTGCCATAGCCCTTCTGAATGCAGCGCTCCACCACCTGCCGGGCCATGGCCCCGTCGTCCAGGGCTCCCAAGTCCCGAAGCCAGTCCACCGCCTCCTGGGCGTTGTCGGGGTTCTCCCCCCGCTGGATCAGCCGCTGCCTTAGGGCCTTTTCCGAGATGCTGGTGGAGGAGACAATCCGTACCGCTCGGCTTTTGGCTGAGGCCCGCTGCGCCTCCTCCATGAGCCGTGAGAGGTCTTCCTCCTCCAGCTCCATGCCCCCATAGAGCCCCAGATCTGCCACCAGCGAGGTGGGAATCCGCATTTTGCTGCCGTCACTAAACCAGAGCATGACCTTGCTGCCGTCAGTGCCCAGGGCACTGAGTTTTATTAAGGTCATACGTCCATATCATCCCCGTCGTCGAAGTCGTCGGCAGAGATATCCACCGCCTTGGTGGCGGCGGTGGCCGCAGCCGCAGAGGCGCTTCCGGCCCGCTTTGCCTGCTTCTCCGCCTGGGCCTTCTGAGCCTCCCGGCGGATGGCGGCCTCCAGGGCCTCGGCGGCCTCCGGATTGTCCCGGAGATAGTTTTTGGCATTGTCACGGCCCTGTCCGATGCGCTCGTCGCCGATGGCATACCAGCTGCCGCTCTTCTGCACCAGGTCGTACTTCACGCCCAAATCGATGAGCTCTCCGTTGTGGGAGATGCCCTCGCCGTACATGATATCAAACTCCGCCTCTCGGAAGGGCGGCGCCACCTTGTTCTTGACCACCTTGACCCGGGTATGGTTGCCCAGGATCTCGCCGCCGTTCTTGAGGCTCTCAGTGCGGCGAATGTCCAGACGGACCGAGGCGAAGAATTTCAGAGCCCGGCCGCCGGTGGTGGTCTCAGAGGAGCCGTAGATCACGCCGATCTTGTCGCGGATCTGGTTGATGAAAATCACCAGGCAGTTGGTCTTGGCGATGGAGCCTGCCAGCTTCCGCAGAGCCTGGGACATGAGCCGGGCCTGGAGGCCCACAACGGACTCGCCCATCTCGCCCTCGATCTCCGCCCGGGGGGTCAGCGCCGCCACGGAGTCCACCACTACCACGGAGATCGCGCCGGAGCGCACCAGCGCGTCGGTGATCTCCAATGCCTGCTCGCCATAGTCCGGCTGGGACACCAGCATATTCTCAGTGTCCACACCCAGGGCCGCCGCGTACTCGGGATCCAGCGCATGCTCCGCATCCACAAAGGCCACCTCGCCGCCCAGCTTCTGGGCCTCGGCCACCACATGGAGGGCCAGGGTGGTCTTACCGGAGGATTCGGGCCCGTAGATCTCTACGATTCTGCCCTTGGGCAGACCGCCCACGCCCAGAGCCAGGTCCAGGGTCAGGGAGCCGGTGGGGATCACCTCCACGTTCATGCTGGCCGCGTCGCCCAGGCGCATAATGGAGCCCTGACCAAAATTCTTCTTGATCTGCGCTACCGCAGTTTCCAGTGCCTTTTTCTTGTCGGTGGCCGGTGCCGCCGCTTCATATGCCGGTTTACTCTTTGCCATCTTCCGCACATTCCTTTCCCTGACTCAAATTTTCTGTCTGCGGCTTCTGGGCCATAACAGCCCGGGCCCGCTCGCCGGTATCCCGGACCAGCCTGCCCAGCCGATAGCCATGATCCATCAGGATCTGGCACACCTCCGCCTCCTGGCCCATGCCGAATTCAAAGCAGATAAATCCGCCGTCCCGGAGCAGAGGGGTGTAGTTTTTCACAATGGCCCGGTAGTAATCCAGGCCGTCATTCCCGCCGTACAGGGCCAGATGGGGCTCATAGTCCCGGACGGAAGCGTCCAGCTCCTCCATCTGATGGGCCGTGATATAGGGCGGATTGGATACGATGAGATCGTATTTCCCCAAAAATTTTGGGGCTGGCTGCCGGACGTCCAGCTGGATGCAGCTGACCCGGCCGCTTAAATGATTGTCCTGCATGTTCTTTTTGGCGATGCGGATGGCCTCCGGCGAGATCTCCCCCAGGGTCACCCGGGCGTCCTTTACCTTCGCCGCAATGGCCAGGCCGATGCAGCCAGAGCCCGCGCACAGATCCAGCACCCTGGGATTCTGCCCGGAGAGCTTCGTCTGGTGGATGGCCAGGTCGCAGACCGCCTCTGTGTCGTCCCTGGGGATTAGCACATCCGGGGTCACCGTCAGGCTCAGGCCGTAGAATTCCCACTGGCCCAGGATATAGGCCACGGGCTCGCCCTTCAGATGGCGCTCCACCATCTGGCTCACCCGCTGAATATCCCGGCTGAACACCGTCAGCGGGAAATCCGCCACCAGTTGGCTAAGGCTCCGGTCTGTGGCCGCCGCCACCAGCTGCCGGGCGGTAAACTCAGCATTCTCGCCGTCCACCTTTCGGAGGGCACGCTTGGCCGCCAGATACAGGTCATGATAGCTGTAGCTTTCCATGCTTACCAGTTGTCCGCCCCTTCCTGCTGGGGGATCACGGCCTCCAGGGCCGCAATGGCGCACTCGATCATGGAGTCGTCGGGCTCATTGGTGGTGAAGTTCTGGAACCACATGCCGGGAGCCGTCAGGATCTTGGTGAGCTTGTTGTCATGGCGGCCCACCAGCCGGTTGATCTCATAGCTGATGGCCACCACCGGCAGCAGCAGCAGCAGATGGCAGAGCATCCGCAGCAGGGTATTTCCCACCTGAACCACACTGCCCACCAGAATGCTGATGAAAATCACCACAAACAGGAAGCTGGTGCCGCAGCGAGGATGGAACCGGGTGCAGGGCCGGACATTCTCCACGGTCAGGGGCAGGCCCATCTCATAGCACTTAATGGATTTGTGCTCCGCCCCGTGGTAGGAGAACACCCGGCGCATATCCTTCAGCTTGGATACCCCGATCATATAGCCGGTGAAAATAAGGATCTTCACCAGGCCCTCGCAGAGGTTCCGCAGCAGGTAATTGTCGTGAATGGGCCGCACCAGTCCCACCAGGAAGGTGGGCAGCAGCAGAAACAGCCCCACGGAAAAGGCCACGCCCAGCAGCACCGCCAGATAGATCAGCAGGGATTCCAGCTTTTCTGAGCCGATGTGCTTTTCCAGCCACTGCTCGAATTTCCCGGGCTCCTCATTTGCGCCCTCCTCCTCGGGATAGAAGGAGGCCGAATACATAAGGGCCTTGACGCCGGCCACCATGCTGCCTCCGAAGTTCACCACGCCGCGGATCAGCGGCCAGCCCAAAATGGGATATTTGTCCTTGATGAACTTCAGCTCATCGACCTTCAGAACGATCTCGCCCTGCTGATCCCGAACCGCAATGGCCTGACGGAAGGGGCCCCGCATCATGATGCCTTCAATGAGGGCCTGGCCGCCGATGGACGTTCTTTTTTCCTGATTTGCCACAGTATGATTCCTTTCCGCTCCTCCTTAGCACAGTATAGCACAGAAGGAGTCCCAAAAGTGGTATATTTCGCTTCCGCCGCGCTTATTTCAGCGGCAATTTGATGGTCACGGCACAGCCGGTCTGGCCGTCGTCCGCATTGGCAATGATGAGCTGGCCCCCGTGCATGGAGACGATCTCCTCGCAGACAGCCAAGCCGATGCCGCTGCCCCGGGCCTTGGAGGAGCCCTTGTAAAATTTCTTCTTTACCAGGGGCAGCTCGTCCTCGGGGATGCCGGGGCCGAAGTCCCGAATGTGGACCTCCAAATTGTCCCCGGCTACCCGCAGGTCGCAGAGGACCTTTCCGCCGGAGCCGCCGTATTTGGCCGCATTGTCCAGGATGTTCAGGAACACCTGCTTCATACGCTCCGGGTCGCAGCTGATCTCCGGGATGTCCTCGTCAGAGGCCTCGTACTGGAGGTCGATACCCTCCTGCTTCAGGCGGCTTCCGTACATAAAGATCGTATCCTCGAAGACGCCCCGCAGGTCGCAGGGCTCCACATTGAGCTTAAAGCGTCCATCCTGGATCCGTGAAAACTCCAAAAGCTCCTCCACCAGAGAGGTCAGGCGCTTGGTCTCCTTCAGCATGGTGACAATGCCCCGGCGGGTCTCCACCGGATCCATCTGATCGCTGGTCATCAGGGTCTCGCCCCAGCCGGAGATGGCCGTCAGCGGCGTCCGCAGCTCATGGGACACCGAGGACAGGAACTCCGACTGCATCTTCTCCGTCTGACTGATCTGTAGAGAGAGATTGTTGATGGCCCGGGCCAGCTCGCCGATCTCGTCGTCATTTTCGGCGAATTTCTTCTGGATCTGGGTGCCGTAGCCGCCGGAGGCGATGCGCTTGGCGGTATCAGTGATATCCGCCACCGGGGTCACGATGGAGTGGATGAAATACATCCCCGTGCCCCAGATGAGCAGAATGATAAACAGCGCCACCAGGCAGATGACCCCGGCCCACATGACGATCTGCCGATTGGCAAGCCGCAGAGAGGTCACAAGCCGCAGTGCTCCCACGGTCTGGCCGTCAGCCTGCCGCACCGGGGCGGAGATGGCCAGGATGCGCTCCCCGGTCTGGGGATCCTTGCCCTGGAAGGTGGTGATCTTCTGGTCCTGGAGGGCTCCCTGAACGTCCGCCGTGGCGGGCTGGCTCCCGGAGGCCAGGCCGAAGGATGAGCTGATGATCTCTCCGCTGCCGCTGAGGAACTCCAGCTCCAGATTGTTCTTGCTCTCGTAGTTCTGGGTAAAATTATAGACGCTGCTGTAGAACTCCTCGTCATAGCCGCTGATATAGGTCTCAAAGAAGTCCGCCGTGGTCTTGGCCTGGGCCTCCAGGCTGCTGCGCATGCAGCTATAGTAGTAGCTGGACAGGGCCGCCACCGCGCAGGCCGCGCAGCCCAGCACCAGCAGCACCATAAAGATCACGTTGTGGGTCAGCCATCGGGAACGGATCCCGGACATTTTTTTCATGGTCTCAAGCGCCCCACTTATAGCCGTAGCCCCAGACCGTGGTAATGTACACGGGGTTGGAGGTGTCGTCCTCGATTTTGATGCGCAGACGGCGGATGTTCACATCCACGATCTTCAGTTCGCCGTCGTAATCTCTGCCCCAGACCGCCGCCAGGATATCCTCCCGGGACATAGCCCGGCCGGGATTCTGCATAAACAGCTTGACGATGGCGTATTCCACCTGAGTCAGGCGGATCTTATCTCCGGCCTTCTCCAGGGTGCGGTTTCTGGTGTTGAGCACAAAGGGCCCCTGCCGGAGCTCGTCGGGAGAGACGTTGGGCTCCCCGCCAATCCGGCGGTACAGGGCGTCGATCCGGGCGGTAAGCTCCGCCGGAGAGAAGGGCTTGGTCACATAGTCGTCGGCGCCGGTCATCAGGCCGGTGACCTTGTCCATCTCCTGAGTCCGGGCAGTGAGCATGATGATGCCGATGCTCTTATTGGTGGCCCGGACGGTGCGGCATACCTCAAAGCCGTCCATGCCCGGAAGATTGATATCGAAAATGGCGACGCCGGTGTCCGGATTCCGCTTGAGCTGCTCCAGAGCCTCTTCGCCGGTGCTGGCCTCGATGGCCTCATAGCCTGCCCGCCGCAGATTGATAACTACAAAACTGCGGATGCTGGCCTCATCCTCCAAAATCAACACTTTTTTCATGGTCAGTTTCCTTCCCTATTTCTATGACCTCTCGGTCAGTTATCGTCGTTTTTCGCGCCCAGCACATGGAACCGCTCCGACACCTGGGCCACAGTGACGGCTCCCTCCCAGGTCTCCGCGCTGTCATCAATCTCCGCCGCTAAAATCACGTCGGTATCGCTGTAGAGGCTGGTGAGCTGCCGCTTCTCCGCCTGCTCCTGCCGGTCCGCGCCCCATAGGGCGCAGATGCTCAGGATCTTCTGGTCGCTTCTACTGCCGCTCCTACGGTGGTAGAAGGTCACCGTATGAAGGGTGCAGGCCCCCTGGGTCTCGTCATTCTCCGCCAAGGAGATATTGCCGTCCCAGGCCTCCGGGAGCTCTAAATACCAGCCCTCGTCGAAGCAGTAATAGGCCAGATACTTCTCCGTGATCCCGCCCTTTTCAGTGAGGCCGCTCCAGCGCACATAGGCGGCGCTGTCCGTGCCGGTGTCGTGGGCCGGAATGCTGCCGTCCACGGGGATCTCGATACAGCCGTCGCCGTCGATATCCTGAGGGAACAGATCTCTGCCTCGAAGATAGGTGGATCGGCCGCTGTCCCCCAGCTCCACCTGCCGGAGTCCGTTTTCCTCCGTCCAGGCATAGACATCGGTGACCAGCTCGTCACCGCTCTGGCTGCTTACCAGCACCGCGCCGTTTCCATCGTCTAAGATCCCCTGCTGGATCTTCAAAATGCCGGAGCTGTCCCCCGAGAGCCGAAGCTCCGGGTTCTCGCCCAGCTTTCCGTCCTGCCAGGCGTAATAGTTGACTGCTGCGGCGGAATCGGTGCCGCTGCCAGTGACGCAGAAAAGCTCCTCCGCTCCGTCTCCGTTGAGATCCACCAGCTCATACCGGCCGCAGGAGGCAGTCAAAACCGTCTCCGCCTGCTCTTCTTCATAGCGGATCACCTGGAGGGACTGGGTCACCGCCTCGCTGACCTGGCAGGTGATGATGAGCTCCAGCCGTCCGCTGCCGTCTAGGTCCGCATACTCCACGGAGCCCACGGCGCTGCCGGGGCAGTCGATGGCCGCCGTCTCCTCGTAATTTCCGTCCTTCCGGGCGAAGATATAGGCCGCCACGGTTCCGGTCTGGCTGCTGCGGAAAAAAGCAATGGCCTCATCCTGGCCGTCATGATCCAGATCCACCAGCTGCACTGATTCCCGTCGGGCGCCGGAGGCCGGGGCGTGATAGCTGTAGCCCTGGCTCAGGATCCCGGACAGTGCCTCCTGCAGATCGTAATAATCCTCACTGGCCTTGGGCAGGCAATAGAGCTCCTCGATGCTCATACCGGAGCAGCCCCCCAACAGGCCCAGGAGCAGCAGAAGCGGGATGATCCTCCGTAGTTTCACAGCTCTGCCTCCTTTAATGCACTCTTTGGTAGTATATCACATTCCGTTACAAATTGGTAGCATTTTATGACGAAACACCGCAAGTTTTCCGCCCAGAGCGGAAAAACGAGGCTGCCGGATTTCGGCAGTCCCGTTTGATGGTTTTTCCGTTTATTTCACCAGCTCCAGAGTGAAGGTGAAGGTGGTAAGGCCCTCCCGGCTGGTGACGGTGATATCTTCTCCGTGGCTGCCCAGAATGGTCTTGACAATGTAGAGGCCCAGACCCACGCCGGTCTTGTCCATAGAGCGGCTCTTGTCGGACTTGTGGAACCGGTCAAAAACCAGCGGCAGCTCATCGGCGGGAATGGTGGGGCCGTGGTTTGCCACGCTCACCAGGGCCTTGCCCCCGGAGACGGCCACGGTCAGGAGGAAGGGGGTGTCCTTCTCCGCGAATTTTACGCCGTTGTCGATGAGATTGTAGATGACCTGGGTGATGGCGTCCTCATTTGCCATGACATACACAGCCTTTTCGGGCATATCCACCTGCACGTCCAGGTTCTTCTCCTCGATCTTCTGCTCAAAGGTCAGAAGCGTCCGGCCCAGAGCCTCGGTGACGTCGAACCGGGCCTTCTGGATCTCCTCGCCGGTGGACTGGAGCCGGGAGATATCCAGCATGCTGCGCACCAGGCGGCTCAGGCGCTTGACCTCGTCGGAGACCGTCTGCATATAGTAGGCGTATTTCTCCTTGGGGATGGTGCCGTCCAGCATGCCGTCCATAAAGCCCGCGATGGTGGTCATGGGGGTCTTGAGCTCATGAGACACGTTGGAGATGAACTCCTGCCGGAGGTTCTCGCTCTTCTCCAGCGAAGTGGCCATGTTGTTGAAGGCAGTGGCCAGCTCCGCCATCTCCTCATCGCCTCCGTCGGGATAGATCCGGGCGGAGAAATCCCCGTGCGCAAACTGCCGCGCGGCCTTGGCCAGATCCCGGATGGTCTCGGTCTGCCGCCGGGTGATAACGGCCATGGCTACGGTAGCCACCACCAACACCAAGATCGCCGTCAGTAGGAACAGGCCGATGATCCGGCTCATCATATCGCTCATGTCCTTGGTGGCGGTGGACACCACCACATAGCCGAGAAGCTCCTCCGTGGCCGCGGACATCACCGGCACCCCATAGAGATACCGTTCATCGGTATACACGCCGCTGAGCACCCCTGTCGCATAGGCATAGCCGTCGGCGCTCATATTACTCAGCATATCCGAGGGAACCGTCTTGCCCATGTGGTCGCAGATAAACTGATTGCAGGAGCACAGGGTCACGACCCCGGTGGGATCCGTGATGAGCACATCGGTATCCGATACATTTGCACCGTAGCTCACCGATAGCCGGAGCTCCCAGTCGTCGATCTGGCTCAGGGTGCTCTGGGTGCTCACATAGCTGCTCACCGCTTCGGCATTGTGGGACAGGGACGCTTTTTCCTCCTTGAGCATATGATTATAGAACAGGCTGGTAAAGCTGCCCCCCAGCAGTACAAAGCTCAGAAGGAGCATTCCCGCCATGAGGCCCAGCTGCCGGGAAAAGACGGTTTTCATGCCCCGGACACCTCAAATTTATAGCCCACGCCCCATACGGTCTTCAGCTCCCACTGGTCGCTGACGCCCTCCAGCTTCTCCCGGAGGCGCTTGATGTGGACATCTACGGTACGGCTGTCGCCAAAGTAGTCGAAGCCCCAGACCTCGTCCAGCAGCTGGTTCCGGGTATAGACCCGGTTGGGGCTGGAGGCCAAATGGTAGAGGAGCTCCATCTCCTTGGGGGGCGTATCCACCTTTTTGCCGTCTACGATCAGCTCAAAGGCATCCATGTCGATGACCAGCTTATCAAAGGTCAGCCGCCGAGAGGTGGGCGCGGCCCCGGAGGTGCGCCGCAGCACCGCCTCCACCCGAGCCAGGACCTCCTTGGCCTCAAAGGGCTTGGTGATATAGTCATCGGCCCCCATTTTCAGGCCGTTTACCTTGTCCGAGGTCTCGCCCTTGGCGGTGAGCATGATGACCGGAGTCTTGGACTCCTGGCGGATGGTGCGCAGCACCTCCCAGCCGTCCATTACCGGCAGCATCACGTCCAGCAGTACCAGATCCGGCTGGAGCTGGCGAAATTTATCCACCGCCGCGCCGCCGTCCGGGGCGATCTCGGTGGTGTAGCCGTCCTTCTCCAGATACAGGTGCAGGAGATCGGCGATATTGGGGTCATCCTCTACGATCAAAATGGTATGTGCCACAGTGTGTTCCTCCATTTCTTTTTTACTCAAACCGCAGCGATGCTGCGGGATATGCGCCATGTTCTCATTATATAACAAATTTCTTGGGAAGCGTGAAATTTCTGTGAATAGTCGCAGGTATTTCCGGGTATCATAGGGTAAAATTGACCATCTCAAGGAGGTAGTTTTCACATGCTGCAATTTTTACTGGGCCTGATGCTGGGCGGCACGCTGGCTGTCTTCACGCTCTGTCTTCTCCAGGCTGGCGCGGACCGGTAGCCGCTTCTGATCCAGCACCGCCTCCGTCAGGGTATCGCCCTCATAGGTGAGCTTCAGGGAGAAGAAGGGCCTCCGGCGCTCCAGCAGGTCGAGGAAGATCTCGTCCCCCTCCCAGTGGGGGATCTCCCGGAGCTTCCCCTTGGGCACCCATTCAAGGACGCCCTCGTCGCAGTCCTGGAGCGTGCCGGTAAAGCAGTCCGACCAAAACAGGTGCATATACTCGGTGTCATATTCATTGGAAATAAAGGTCACCAGGCCCCGGTACTCCAAATTCTGAAGGGTCAGGCCGGTCTCCTCTTTCGTCTCCCGGAGGATGCAGTCCTCCGGGCTTTCCTTGTCCTCAAACTTGCCGCCGATGCCGATCCACTTGTCGTGATTTAGGTCGTTTTCCTTCTTGATCCGGTGGAGCATCAGATAGCAGCCGTCCTGCTCGATATAACAAAGGGTGGTATTGATCCCCTGCATCACATTCTCTCCTTCCGGCGGGATTTTACATTATGAGCATAGCATATTCCGGGAGAAAGCGCAAGACTTCCAAAAACCCTACTTGACAAGCAGGGTTTACAGTGCTATGCTGTAGACACCCCCCGGGGGAGGGGTGTTAGCCTCAGGTACTCCCGGCGGTCAAATCTTCATCACAGGAGCTGACACTATGAATCCCGAAAAACAGCAGGCCATGCAGGCCCTGAAAACTGCCCGGGGGCAGATCGACGGTATTATCAAAATGATCGAGGACGGACGCTACTGTATCGATATCTCCAATCAGATCTTCGCCGCCTCCGCCATGCTCAAGCGCGCAAATCTTTTGATCCTCAAGCAGCATATGAACCACTGCGTGCTGGAGGCTGCGGAGCACGGCCAGGGCGGCGAGAAGATCGATGAGGTCATCGGCATTCTGTCCAAGATACTGGATAAGTAAAGGAGCATGTAAAATGGAGCAATATCATGTAACAGGCATGACCTGTGCCGCCTGCTCCGCCCATGTGGAAAAGGCGGTGAAGGCCGTGGAAGGAGTCTCCTCGGTGACGGTCAGCCTGCTCACCAACGCCATGAGCGTAGAGGGCACCGCCAGCCCCCAGGCCGTCATTGCAGCGGTGGAAAAGGCGGGCTACGGAGCGTCCCTGGCGGGTGCTGACCCGCAGGAATCCAGCGCCTCCGTGGCGGATCTGGAGGATCACGAGACCCCGAAGCTGCGGAAGCGGCTCATCGCCTCCCTCTGCCTGCTGCTGCCTCTGATGTACCTGACCATGGGGCATATGATGTGGGGCTGGCCGCTGCCGGGGTTCCTGGACGGGAATCACGTTGCCATGGGCCTTACAGAGCTGCTGCTGACCACCGCCATTATGGTCATCAACCAGCGGTTCTTTATCAGCGGCTTCACCAGCCTTATCCATAAGGCCCCGAATATGGACACTCTGGTGGCCCTGGGCGCCACGGCCGCCTACGTCTACAGCGCCTACGCCCTGTATGCCATGACCGGCGCTCAGGCGGCTATGGACATGGACGGAGTCATGAAGTGGATGGAGGAATTCTACTTCGAGTCCGCCGCCATGATCCTGACCCTCATCACCGTGGGCAAGATGCTGGAGGCCCACAGCAAGGGCAAGACCACCGACTCCCTGAAAAACCTCATGAACCTCTCCCCAAAGACCGCCACGATTCTGGTGGACGGTCAGGAGCAGAGCGTTCCGGTCCCGCAGGTCCAGGCCGGGGATATCTTCATTGTCCGCTCCGGCGACAGCATCCCCGTGGACGGCGTGATCCTGGAGGGCAGCTGCGCTGTGGATGAATCCGCCCTCACCGGCGAGAGCATTCCGGTGGACAAGGCAGAGGGAGACAAGGTCTCCGCCGCCACCATCAACCGCTCCGGCTATGTCCGCTGCCAGGCCACCCGGGTGGGCAATGATACCACCCTGTCCCAGATCATCAAGATGGTCTCTGACGCTGCCGCCACCAAGGCCCCCATCGCCAAGGTAGCCGACAAGGTCTCCGGCGTGTTCGTGCCTGTGGTCATCACCATCGCCGTCATCACCACCCTGGTGTGGCTGCTGGCGGGCCAGACCGTAGGCTTCGCTCTGGCCCGGGGCATCTCCGTATTGGTCATTTCCTGCCCCTGCGCCCTTGGGCTTGCCACTCCCGTGGCCATTATGGTGGGCAACGGCAAGGGCGCCGGCAACGGCATTCTCTTTAAGACCGCCGCCTCCCTGGAGGCCGCCGGCAAAACTGACATCATTGCCATGGACAAGACCGGCACCCTGACCTACGGCAAGCCTAGAGTCACGGACCTGCTGGCCGCCCAGGGCATCACCGAGCAGCAGCTGGTACAGGCCGCCTATTCCCTGGAGCAGAAGAGCGAGCATCCCCTGGCCACGGCCATTCTGGACTACGGCAAGGAGCAGGGCGTCGCCCCCCTGCCCTCCCAGGACTTCACCGTGGCCCCCGGCAACGGCCTCACCGCCGTCATCGAGGGCAAAAAGATCGCTGGCGGCAATCGGGCCTTCATCGCCCCCATGGCCGAGATCCCCGCGGATCTGCAAGAAAAAGCCGACACCCTGGCCGCCCAGGGTAAAACGCCCTTGTTCTTTGCGGCAGACGGCCAGCTGCTGGGGGTTATCGCCGTGGCGGACATCATCAAGGAAAACGCCCCCCAGGTGGTGAAGGAGCTCCAGAACATGGGCCTGGAAGTGGTCATGCTCACCGGCGACAACAACCGCACCGCAAACGCCATCGGCGCGCAGCTGGGTGTGGACACCGTGATCTCCGACGTGCTGCCCCAGGGCAAGGAGCAGACCATCCGCAGCCTGTCCCAGCGGGGCAAGGTGGCCATGGTAGGCGACGGCATCAATGACGCCCCGGCGCTGACCCGGGCGGATGTGGGCATCGCCATCGGCGCAGGCACCGACGTTGCCATCGACGCGGCAGACGTAGTGCTCATGAAGAGCGACCTGGCGGATATCTCCGCCGCCATCCGGCTCAGCCGCCGGGTACTGACAAACATCCATGAGAACCTGTTCTGGGCCTTCATCTACAACGTCATCGGCATTCCCCTGGCCGCAGGCGCATGGATCCATCTCTTTGGCTGGCAGCTGAATCCCATGTTCGGCGCCGCCGCCATGAGCCTGTCCAGCTTCTGCGTAGTCACCAACGCCCTGCGCCTGAACTTCATCGATATCCGCAGCCCCAAGCACGACCACAAGAAAAAGCACACCGCAGCCCCCGCTCCGGCCTGCCCGGATGGAAGCTGCGAGATCAAGGAGGAAAATATTATGACCAAAACCATTTCCATTGAGGGCATGATGTGCCAGCACTGCGTGGCCCATGTCACCAAGGCTCTCACCGAGGTCCCCGGAGTGGAGACTGTAGAAGTGAGCCTGGAGAATAAGAATGCCGTTGTCACCGGCTCCGCCGAGGCTCAGGCCTTAAAGGAGGCCGTTACCGAAGCGGGATATAAGGTCAAGAAGATCAGCTGACACAATCAAAAAGAGCACCGAAGTCCGGAATCATGCCGGTCTTCGGTGCTCTTCTTATTCCATCGGAATACGGCCTTCCAGCGCCCGAGTCAGCGTCACCTCATCGGCATACTCCAGCTGTCCGCCCACAGGGATACCGTAGGCCAGCCGGGTCACCTTCACCTCAAAGGGCCGGAGCAGCCGGCTTAGGTACATGGCCGTGGCCTCGCCCTCTGTGTCAGGGTTGGTAGCCATAATGACCTCCTTCACGTCCTCGTCGGCCACCCGCTGAAGGAGCTCCTTGATCTTTAAGTCCTCCGGGCCCACATTGCCCAGAGGAGAGATCACGCCGTGGAGCACATGGTAGCCCCCGTGGTACTCTCTGGCCTTTTCCATGGCCGTCACGTCCTTGGGATCCGCCACCACGCAGATCACGCTGTTGTCCCGGGTCTCATCGGAGCAGATGGGACACAGTTCCTGATCCGTAAGGTTCTGGCACCGAGGACAGGTGTGGATGGTCTTCCGGGCCTCCAAGATTGCGTCCGCAAAGGCTTTGGCGTCCTCCTCATCCATGCTGAGCACAAAGAACGCCAGCCGCCGGGCCGTTTTGGTGCCAATGCCAGGGAGCTTTGCAAACTGCTCCCCCAGCCGCTCTAAGCTGACAGGATAGCTGCGCATCTTAGAGAAGGCCGCCCAGGCCGCCTAGATTCATGCCGCCGGTGAGCTTGCCCATGGAGCTGTTGACGTCCTCCTCTACCTTCTGGAGCGCGCCGTTCACCGCTGCCACCACCAGATCCTGGAGCATTTCCACGTCCTCGGGATCCACAGCCTCCGGGTCGATGGTCACGGATTTCAGGGTCTTCTTGCCCGTCATGACCGCCTTGACCACACCGCCGCCCGCGGTGGCCTCGTACTCCTTCTCCTCCAGCTCCTGCTGCATCTGCAGCATCTGCTGCTGCATCCGCTGCGCCTGCTTCATCATGTTTGCCATATTGCCGCCGCCCATGGGGCTGCCGCCGCGAAATCCCTTTGCCATTGTAATAGCCTCGCTTTCTATCAATTCGATCACATTGCTGTGTGGTTTACTTACTCTACGACCTTCATATTGTCATGGCCCTTCATGTCGCCCATGAGCTGAGCCAGGGGATCCCCGGAGGACAGCACGCCCCCCTGATCCTCGCCCATGCGCACCCGTACGGGATGGCCCGCCACCAGAGCGGCCTTTTTCTTAATGGTCTCCAAAACTCCAGGCTCCCGCTTGAGCATATCTCGGACAAAGGCGTTGTCCACGGTCAGCCACAGGTCGTCGCCCCGCATGCGTCCGGCCACCTCTTCCTGCAAAAGCTGCGGAAACATCGTCCCCACCTCAGGCAGTACCTTCTCCAGGATCTTCTTCCAGGTGTCATCTGAGGCCGGGCCGCTGGGGGCCGCTTCCTCCTCCGGAGCCGGAGGCGCGTCCGCGTCATCCCAGGGCGGCGGCGCTTCGCCGTCGTCTAAGTCCGCCGGAGCATCCGCCGGAGCCGCCACGGCCACAAAGCTGCCGCTTTTCAGCTTCTGCTCCAGCTCCATGATCCGCTCGGCGAGGTCATCCTGCACCCGGCTGATCCGGGCTGAAAGATCCTTGGGATCCAGGGTCAGATCCGGCTGACAGAGATGGATCAGGCATAATTCGCCGTCCAGCCGCTGGTTCTGGCTGGTCTTAAAGCCGTTGGTGGTGGCCTGCACCAGATCGATGATCCGCAGCAGCTCCGCCGGAGAGAATTTCTGGGCCAGAGTCGCCGCCTCCTGGGCGGTGCAGGTACTGGATATCATGCCCAGCCCCGCCTTAGGGGCCGTTTTGATGACCAGCATATCCCTGGCCAGGGTGGACAGCTCCTCCAGCATGGCCGAGGCATCCTTGCCCTGGCTGTAGAGCTCAGAAAACAGCCGCAGCACCGTGGGGGTATCCCCCGCGGACACCGCGTCCATCATGGCGTAGGTCTGCTGCTGCCCCGCCAGCCCCAGGGTCTGATAGACCCCCTCCACGTCCAGCGTCCCGGTCGTGGCGCTGGCGCACTGGTCAAGCAGGCTCAGGCCGTCACGGAACGCGCCGTCAGCCAGTCTGCCCAGCAGCTCCGCAGCCTCCGGGGTAATGGAGATGCCCTCCTGATAGGCCACAAAATTGATCCGCCCGGTGATATCCTCCGCCGTGGGCCGCCGGAAGGCAAACCGCTGACAGCGGGAGAGAATGGTGGCCGGGACCTTGTTGAGCTCCGTGGTAGCCAGAATAAACATCAGGTGCTCCGGGGGCTCCTCAATGGTTTTCAGCAGCGCGTTGAAGGCCGACATGGACAGCATGTGCACCTCGTCGATGATATAGACGCGCTTCTTTACCTCTGCCGGGGGATACACCGCATCGTCCCGGATGGCCCGGACATTGTCCACGCCGTTGTTGGAGGCGGCGTCGATCTCCTGTACATCCAGGATGTTGCCCGCGTCGATGCCCCGGCAGGCCGCGCAGCAGTTGCAGGGGTTGCCGTCCATTGGATTCTCACAGTTCACCGCTTTGGCCAGGATCTTGGCGCAGGTGGTCTTGCCGGTGCCCCGGGAGCCGGTGAACAGGTAGGCGTGACTGAGCTTGCCAGTCAACAGCTGATTTTTTAGGGTGGTGGTCACAGCCGTCTGGCCCACCACATCGTCAAAGGTCTGCGGCCGGTATTTCCGGTACAGGGCCTGATACATCTGTCACCCCTCCTACTTGTAAAAGTCCTTCGGCCTGTGACAAGACCGCACACCCGCCGTCGAATACGAGACCATATCCGTTACCTATACAACCAGCTCGGAAGCGGCGAACCCGCGGCACACGAAAAGATCCGCTTAATGCTGCTCGGTTCCCCGCCTGACATGGTTCACGGGATTCCGTTGCGCGGGACCGATTCCTCATCACCGCTTGTATAGGTCAGACAATACAGGTCGCTCCTCGGGCGGGAATTCATCCCTGCTGTAGCGGATTGCAGGTTACAAGGCACCGCTGACTCCCCGACTAGTGCGGCCTTGTCACAGGCCGAAGGTCTGTAACTTAGCAAAGAGAGTATACTATATTTCCGGTCACTTTGCAAGGGGTAATTCCTCCCCGGAGCCGTCGGGCCCGGAAAAAGACTCAGCACCCTGCCAGATGACCAGTCCGGCGGGGTGCTGACTCGATTTAAGATTAAAGAGGGAGAAATGAAAAAGATATATTGTTCCTTGCAGAAATTATCTTACCCGATAATTGTTACAAAAGTTCGCATTTTCTATGGCGGTTATATGAAGTTTACGATTTTATCCGGCAAACAGCGAAAGAAAAACCCCGCGCCAGGCAAGACACGGGGTTTTGTTCTTTTCCGAAGCCGGATTAAGCGTAGGCAGCGCTGATGGACTTCAGGTACGCGGCTCTGGCCTTGCCGTCGATGATGTAGAACACCGCATCGATGAGCGCTACGACCAGAACAATGATGGTTACGGCCAGCATCAGGGGACGCACGACGGTGGTGGACATGTTCATCAGGTAGTTGAACATGAATGCCAGAACGCCGATGATCGCCCAGATCACTGTGTAAATAGCACGACCAGTTCCCTTTTTCAGCAGCAGAAGCGCAATGCCGATGAGGGCAAATAC
>CAKTEB010000013.1 GCA_934546685.1 uncultured Oscillospiraceae bacterium | reverse complement strand
GCCCTGAGCCTGATCTATATCGCCTGGTACGGCCAAAGGGAGACGGTGAATCAGCGCAGCATTGAAAAATATCTCTATCTCTCCAACCCCGGGGTTTCTAAAATCATCAGCTTTTTGGAGCATGCGGGCTATGTACGCCGGGATCCTGATCCACGGGACGCCCGCAGCTATCTCCTGTCGGCCACTCCGGCGGGCCGGGAGTTTGCTCAGGTGCTCAACCATGCGATACTGGACTCTGACGACCAGATCATGGCCCCGCTGAGTCCTGAAGAACGTAAAACCATGATGGATCTTCTGGATCGGATCGGCAAAAGCTGACCCATCCCAGAAAGGGAGGTTTCAGATGAACAGCTTAATAGATCAGAAGCGCACCACCCTCCAGGGCTGCCTGGATCTGATTCAATCTGGAGACCGGATCTGCTTCGCGGGCGGCTGTAATCAGCCCGTGGCCTTTATGATGCAGTTCCATACGGTCGCCCCCAGAGTCGAGGATGTGGAGTGCATCAAGTCCCGCTCCGGCGACTATGAGTTCGTCACAGCCCCGGGCATGAACGGCCATATCAACACCGGCTCGCCCCTGTACGGCGAGTCCTTTATCGAGGGCATGAAGCACGGAAATACCAGCCATATCGTCTGCGATATCTGCGACTATTCCCGCTTCATCAACGAGCACAACCCCTGCAACACTTTTATCGCCGCTGTGGCCCCCATGGACGAAAACGGCTGCTTCCAGCTGGGGCTCAGCCAAATGTGGGAACGGGAATGCATTGAGACCTGCTCCAAGATCATTCTGGAGGTCAACCCCAATCTGCCCCGGATCGCCGGGGGCTTGGATATCCACATCAGCCGGGTCACCGCCTTCCATGAGGCGTCCTATCCCCTGCCCACGGTTCAGGAGAAGGCCCCCACCGAAGTGGAGGAAACCATTTCCGACTACATTGCCGACCTGGTCAGCGACGGCGACTGCCTGGAGCTGGGCACCGGCACCCTGTCCGATGCCATCGCCGAGCGGCTGAAGGATCACCGGGAGCTGGGTCTCCACTCCGAGTGGTTCAACACCGGCGCGGGCGACCTTATCAAGGCCGGAATTATCACCGGCGAACACAAAAATATCGATCACGGCCTGGCCGTAGCCTCTGCCGCCTGGGGCGAGCAGCGGCTCTATGATATTCTGGGCAGCAGCCCCAAGGTGGCCATCCGCCCCGCCAGCTATGTGTGCGATCCCCGCACCATCTCCCAGATGAACAATATGATCGCCATCAACACCCTCATTGAGATGGATCTCACCGGTCAGGTCTGCTCCGAGTCCATCGGCACCCGGCAGATCTCCGGCTCCAGCGGCAACCTGTGCTTCTCCCTGGGCGCCATCCATTCCAAGGGCGGTAAGAGCATCCTGTGCTTCCCCTCCATGACCCGTAAGGGCATCTCCAAGATCAAGACTCAGCTGAGCCCCGGCGCCAACGTGACCATCCCCCGGAACTATGTGGACTACATCGTTACCGAGTACGGCGTGGCCCGGATGAAGGGCCGCAGCGTCATGGAGCGCACCCAGCAGCTCATTCAAATTGCCCATCCCGACGTCCGGGACGAGCTCCGGTTCTATGCCAAGCAGCAGTTTTATATTTGATGGGAGGCTGCAAGTATGACAGAATTTGAGAAGCTATATCAGGAGAAGAAGGGAACCCTGGCGGACTGCCTGAAGACCATCCGCTCCAATTCCCGGGTCTGCTTCGCAGGCGACGGCAACCAGCCGGATACCATTCTTGCCAATCTTCATAAAATTGCCCCCTCTGTGGAGAACGTCCACTGCATAAAGGGCCATGCCGGCAACTTCCAGTGCGTCACGGATCCCGCCATGAACGGCCACATCAGCTTTACCACCTTTCTCTATGGCCGGGAGCTGATGGTGGGCCAGACCCAGCGGAATGTCTCCTTTGTCCCCGCCGATATCTGCGACTACGGCGTGTTCACTGCGGCCTACCGGCCCAGAGACACCTTTGTGGCCTGTGTGAGCCCCATGGATGAGCATGGCTACTTCCAGCTGGGCCTCTCCGATATGTGGGAATATGAGAGTCTCAAGACCTGTGACACCATCATTCTGGAGGTCAACCCCCAGATGCCCAGAGTCAGGGGCGGCGTCCGGATCAATGTCCGTGATGTCACCGTCTTCATGGAGGTGGATTATCCCCCACTGGTCGTTGCCGATGCCGAGACCACAGAGATCGAGGAAAAGATCGGCGAAAACGTGGCGGAGCTGGTCCATGACGGCGACTGCATCCAGCTGGGCATCGGCTCCATGCCCAATGCTGTAGGCCATCATCTGATGGATAAAAAGGATCTGGGCCTCCATACGGAGATGTTCACCTCCATTATGGGCGACATGATCCGCAAGGGCGTCATCACCGGTGCCCGCAAGAACTACAACAAGGGCCTCCACATCGGCTGCTTCGCCGGCGGTGACCTGGCCCTCTACGAGACCCTGTCCACCAATCCCGCCGTGCGCATCTGCCCCACCTCCGTGGCGGTAGACCCCGGCGAGATCTGCAAGAATGACAACATGGTCTCCATCAACACCATCATTGAGATGGATATCACCGGTCAGGTCTGCTCCGAGTCCATCGGCCCCAAGCAGTTCTCCGGCACCGGCGGCGCGTTCTGCTTCGCCTATGGCGCACTGCACTCCAAGGGCGGCAAGGGCATCCTGGCCTTCCAGGCAGCCACCAAGAAGGGCGTTTCCAAGATCTCCTCTCAGCTGAAGCCCGGCGCGGTGGTGTCCATTCCCCGGAACTATGTGGACTATGTGGTAACGGAGTACGGCATCGCCCATCTCCGGGGCCGCAGCGTCAAGGAGCGCGCGCTCCAGCTCATCTCCATCGCCCATCCCGACGTCCGGGAGGAGCTGCGGCGCTACGCCAAAGAACAGTTCATTATCGTTTGAGTCCCAGGGTTTTCCGCTATTTTTACCGTATTCTCCGGAATGTTGCGGGCCAGGCCCTCCGGGGCATAGAAACCCTTGACATTCCGTAGAAATATCAGTATCATAATCATGTGATACAAGTAGGGTGTCTCCACCCGAAAAATTGGAAAGGAATGATACCAATGGCAAAGTCTAAAGTTACAACCGTTGAAGAAGCCATCAAGACTTACTGCTTCGACGGCATGAGCGTACTGCTTCCTGGTTTCGTAAACGTCGGCGTGTCCGAGGTTCTCATCGAGGGCCTGATCGCGGCTGGCGTAAAGGATCTGAGCGTTATTTCCAATAACACCTCCGTTCCTCACCGCGGCATCGGCAAGCTGGTGGACGCGGACGTCATCAAGAAAATCACCTGCTCTCACATCGGCAACAACGCTGTCACCGTGCAGAAGGTTGTTGACGGCGAGATCGACCTGACCTTCGTTCCCCAGGGCTCCCTGTGCGAGAAGGTTCGCGCCGGCGGCGCTGGCATCGGCGGCATCCTGACCCCCACCGGCCTGTACACCCCCATGATGGACGGCAAGCAGGTCGTAGAGTGGGACGAGGAAGCCGGCAAGTTCAAGTTCCTGGAGGGCGAGATCGTGCCCGACGCTTCCAAGAAGCGCTTCGTGCTGGAGCTCCCCATCCATGCTGATGTCTGCTTTGTCCATGCCTGGAAGGCCGATAAGATGGGCAACGTAGTTTATCGTCGTACTTCCCGCAACTTCAACGAGGCCTTTGCTACCGCCGCTGACCATGTCATCGTCGAGGCTGAGGAGATCGTTGAGATCGGCGAGCTGGATCCCGATCAGATCATGACTCCCGGTTTCGTTGTGGATGCTGTTGTCCAGGGCCGTGCCCTGACTGAGGCTTAAGGAGGTACTGAAGATGAATGCTATGGAACTTACAGGCAAGGACCTGATTGCTTACAGAACCGCTCGTCTCTTCAAGGACGGCGACGTTGTAAACCTGGGCATCGGTATGCCCACCAAGTGCCTGGACTACCTGCCCGAGGGCGTGGATGTTTGGGTTGACTCCGAGAACGGCGTTGTAGGCCTCACTGGCGCTCCCAAGGAGGGCGAGTATGCCGATCCCAACGTTGTTGATGCTGGCGGTAAGCCCTCCGTTCTGCGTGTTGGCGGCTCCTGCTTCGACAGCTTCCGTTCCTTCGGCTTTATCCGCGGCGGTCACATCGACGCTACCGTTCTGGGCGCTTACGAGGTGGACGCTGAGGGCAACCTGGCTAACTGGATGATCCCCGGCAAGACCGCTGCTGGTATGGGCGGCGCCATGGATCTGGTTACCGGCTCCAAGGTCACCATCGTTATGACCACTCATTGCGACAAGAAGGGCAATCCCAAGATCGTTGAGAAGACCAACATGCCCCTCACCGGCTATCACTGCATCAACTACATCGTTTCCGAGCTGGCTCTCATCGAGATCACTCCCGAGGGCGCAAAGCTGCTGGAGACCGCTCCCGGTGTTACCGTGGACGAGGTTGTTGCCAAGACCGGCGCTAAGCTGATCATCCCCGAGAAGGTCGGCTGCATGGTCACCGAGTAATTTCATATTGCTCCTTCCGCTGCCGCAGGCTCTGCCTGCGGCAGCTTTTCTTATTCCGCGCCAAATCGCTTTTCTGATCTTCTCCCGATATGTTTTTGGAATATCTCCAAGGATTTCTACACAATTTGCACATATTTCTGTGTCACATTTTGGGCTCCACGCAATTTTTGTGCCTTGAACCGCAAAAAAGTCACATATGAAACAGAATGCGCCTTTTTGCATGATGATTCTTCCCCACGGATGCAATATAATAAGTGTGTTTGGATGCCCATGTATATGGGAGAATAGAATAGGAGGTAACACTATGAAAAAAGCATTTGCACTGCTGCTGACCCTGGCCATGGCCCTGGGCTGTCTGGCTGGCTGCGGCAGCAATGGCACCACTGCTGCATCCGGCAGCAGCAGCGCCGCAGCGGCTTCCACCGCTCCGGAGACTCCCAAGGCCGACGCCGCAGCCGCTGCGGAAGTCGGCTCCGCCCAGGATGAGACCGCCTCTGCCGCAGAGTCCGCGGACAAGGGTGAGTTTGTTCCCGGCGAGGCTGACCTGCCTCTGGCCGACGGTGCGACCCTCACCTACTTCGTTGAGCTGCCCGGCTATATGTCCATGTTCAACGTCAACAGCTACGACGACATCGACGCCTTCAAGTACGCCGAGGAGATCACCGGCGTAAACGTGGACTTCACCATCGTCAACAATGAGTCCCTGGCTACCAACTTCCAGCTGATGGTCGCCTCCGGCGATATCACCGACATGGTGGCCAACGCCGACCAGCAGTACACCAGCACCAGCGCCATGATCGAGGACGGCGTGGCCATCGATCTGATGGACTACGAGGACCTGCTTCCCAACTACTGGAACGTGCTGGACTACTACTCCGACTACAAGACCCTCGCCATCAACGAGGACGGCCAGATGCCTCAGGTCATCACCGTCTCCGACGACTACAAGGTCTCCGCCGGCCTCCAGATTCGCAAGGACTGGCTGGACGAGCTGGGTATGGACGTACCCACCAACTACGACGAGATGCACGACGCGCTCACCGCTTTCAAGGAGCAGTTCGGCGCCAAGCGCGCTCTGCTGCTGCTGGGCGACACCCAGATCACCGGCGCTTCCATCGTGGGCGGCCTGGGCTCCGTGGGCTTCTATCAGGACAACCCCCACAACATGTATGTGGAGGATGGCACCGTCTACAACGGCTTCCTGTCCGATGGCTACAAGGACTACCTGGAGATGATCGCCCAGTGGTACAGCGAGGGCCTGATTGCCTCCGACTTTGCCACCGAGTCCAACGATCCCTTCACCTCTAACTCCGACACCTACATCCAGGGCGGCGACGCCGGCATCTGGTACGCTCAGTCCGACAACATGGACTCCAACATGACCGCCGGTCAGGAGCTGGATCCCAGCTATGAGATCTGCGCTATGCCTGAGCCCGTGAAGGCGGACGGCGAGATCTTCCACTTCGGCGATACCCGCATCGGCACCGCTGCCACCGGCAAGAACGTCTCCATCTCTGACTGCTGCGATGATGTAGAGCTGGCCTGCGCTTGGCTGGACTACTGGTACACCGGCGAAGGCAGCGTCCTGGGGAACTATGGCCAGGAGGGCGTATCCTTCAACTATGACGAGAACGGCAACCCCCAGTTCACCGATCTGGTGCTCCACAATGAGCAGTTCCCCATGATCTCCTTCGCCACCACCTACTACACCCTGGCCTGCGTTCCCACGCTCCAGGATTACGACAAGATGTTCTCCGCTTACTCCCAGGCCAACCTGGACGCCATGGATCTGTGGACTGAGACCTCTGATGACCTCTACACCATCCCCGCGCAGGTAGAGCTCAGCTATGAGGAGTCCACCGAGTACGGTGACATCTGGAGCGACATCTCCACCTACGCCTCCACCGAGGTATTCAAGTTCGTCATGGGCGAGTACAACTTCGACTCTGACTGGGACGCCTTCGTTGAGAAGATCAAGGACATGGGCATTCAGGACTGCATCGACATCTATCAGGCTGCCTATGACCGCTATGAAGAGGCTTACGGCCTGTAATTTCCCCACAGGCGCAAAAAATCCTGCCGGAGTTCCGGCAGGATTTTTTCTATATGCTCAGCGTTAAATGGTCAGGGTCAGAGCGCCGGTGTAGGTGCCGGGCTTGACAGCGGTCTCCTGGCCGTCCACCAGCAGCGTACCCACCACGCTGGAGGTCTCGTCGATGGTCAGGGAGCTCAGATAGGAGGTGCCTGCTACGGTCCAGACCGCGCCGTTTTTCAGGGTCACGATGACGCCGTTGTTGACCACGGGCTGGGCGGTATTGACGACCTCGCCCAGTTCCTCGCAGTTGTCCTTAAAGACCTTCTCAACGCGATGGAGGGCCTTAGAGGCGGAGATAATGCCGGTGACAGAGGCGTTGTCAAAGGTCAGCGCCATATTGCGCACGCCGTCATAGCCGTTGCCCTTGCTGCCAGGGCCGCCGCCGGGGCCGCCAGGACCACCGGGACCGCCAGGGCCGCCAGGACCCTCGGGGCCAGCCCCGGGAGGAGGCGCCATCTCCATCTTCGGGCCGGTGTCGCCCTTCTTGCCGGTGGAACCATTGTAGAAGTCGCCGGTGACCGTCATATCCTTGAAGGAGGCGATCACGTCGTAGGTCTCACGGGCCGTCTTGTTGTCGTGCTCGGGATCGTACACGTCGTCCTCGGTGGGATCCTTATAGTAGCCAGCGGGGTTGCCGGGATCGTCAGAGTTCATGACCTGAAGGATGATGCCGTTGCCGGGAGAGAGCACAGAGTTGTCCACCTCAATGATGGGGGCGCAGCCTTTGACCACCACGGTGGTCTCATCAGTATTCAGCACGGAGCCGTCGGTGATGACCAGCCTGCCGCCCTCGTTGCGGAAGCACATCACCGCAAAGCGGCCAGCGTCCACCTTGGTGTTCTTGAACACGCCGGAGGCGGTCTCGTTGGCCATGATCAGCGCGTAATCCGGCACATCGAACCGGCAGTCCTCAAAGGTGTCGATGCAGTCGCCAATGGAGAAGGCACCATAGCCGCTGGGGCCGGTAACCGCCACATCGCAGTTCTTCAGGGTCAGCCGGCAGCGGCGCACGCCGTCGGTAGACATAACGCCCCACCCCTCGGAAGTGATGGTGCAGTCCTCATAGAGGGCGTCCGCGTAATCCGCCAGGTTGGTGGCGCGGCAGTTGCCCCGAAGGCCCAGCATCCAGGGCACCCGGCGCATATTTCCGGGCATCACGTTGTCCTCGTAGTCATAGGGCAGCACGCCGTCCTCGGCGGAGATCTCGCAGTTCTTCACATAGAGCTTGGAGTTTCCGCCAGCAAACATGGCGCCCCGGGCCGCGCCCTTGGTGGAGATCACGGAATCCTCCACGGTAAGGATCGCGTCGTCACCGGACATAATGCCAGCGCCGTAGCCGATAAAGTCGTTGCCGCCGTTGCCGATCAGGGAAACGTCAGCATTAGAAACGGTATAGGGGCCCTTGCCGCCCACGCAGATGCCGTTGAAGTCCTCGTCCCAGCTGGTGATGGACACGTCCAGGCACTCGCCGTCCTTGACCTCGCCGTCCAGCACCGCGGACAGAGCGGATTTCTCCTCGATCACAGAGCCGCCCTCAGCATAGATGGCAGCCCGGAACTTATAATTTCCGTTGGGAATAGGGTCCAGCACCTCCAGCACGATGTCGCCCTCATAATTGCCCGGCACGGGGGCAACGCTCTCGCCGTTTACAGTCATAACCAGGGTCTTTCCCTCAGGAGCTTCCAGAGAAGCGCCGGGGAGGATCGTCAGTCCAAAGAGTTCAGTGGTCTCAGGAACGATCCACTGGCCCTCTACCTTCTTAAATGTTTTCATTGGATTTGCCTCCTTTGTATGCAAACTAACTTTAGGATACGATAACATTTTACGAATTGCAAGTATCTATTTGAGAGGTTTTATATCAAATACCGTAAACCCATTGCAAATCCAGGGAATATTTTTGCACACATCCAATTCCGTATATGCAGAAGCAGCCCTCCGCAGGCTCTGCGGAGGGCTGCCGTTTATCAGATTACGCGTGCTTTTTCCAGGTGGAGGGCAGGAAGAAGATCATCAGGGGATAGATCTCCAGCCGTCCCGCCAGCATATCGAAGATCATAACGATCTTGCTGAGGAACGAGAAGCAGTCAAAGTTTCCCACCGGACCCACCAGCTCCAGGCCGGGGCCGATATTGTTGATGGTAGCCGCGATGGCGGTAAAGTTGGTGGTAAGATCCAGGCCGTCCAGGCTGACGATCAGCAGGGAGGCCGCAAAGATCAGCACATAGATGGCAAGGTAGGCAAAGGTATTCTGGAGCACGCCGTTCTCAATGGTCTTGCCGTCCATCTGAATATGCCGCACGGACCGGGGATGGGTCATCCGCCGAAGCTCCCGCTTCAGGGTCTTCCAGTAGATGATCCAGCGGCTCATTTTGATGCCGCCGCAGGTGGAGCCCGCGCAGGCGCCGGTGAACATCAGCATCACCAGAATCGTCCGGCTGTAGCTGGGCCACAGGTTAAAGTCTGTGGTGGCGTAGCCGGTGGTGGTCATCACCGAGGAGACGCTGAAGAAGGCGTCCACGGTCTGGGCCTGGGTGCCCAGCATCCCCGCCTGCCGGAGGTTCAGGATAATGGTAATGGACGCGAAGAAGAACAGGATCAGGTACCAGCGGATCTCCTCCATTTTCAGGGCGTCCTTGTATTTTTTCAGGATAATGAGATAGTAGAAGTTAAAGTTCATGCCGAACAGGGCCATAAAAACGGTGGTAACCCACTGGCAGAACGGAGAGTACTCCGCAAAGCTGGAATTCAGCACGCCAAAACCGCCGGTGCCCGCCGTGCCGAAGGTCAGGCACAGGGCCTCAAAGGCCGTCATGCCGCCCGTCCACAGCAGGATAAAACAGATAACGGACAGGCCAAAATAGATGCCATAGAGCCAGATGGCCGACTGTCGGAGCTTGGGTACCAGCTTGCCCACGGTGGGGCCGGGGCTCTCTGCCCGCATGAGGTGGAGGTTCTGCCCTCCGGCCATTGGCAGGATCGCCAGCATAAAGACCAAAACGCCCATGCCGCCGATCCAGTGGGAAAAGCTCCGCCAGAACAGCATGCAGTGATCCAGAGACTCCACCTCGTGGAGGATGCTGGCGCCGGTGGTGGTAAAGCCGGAGACCATCTCAAACAGAGCGTTGATGTAATGGGGGATCTGGCCGGTCATGCAGAAGGGCACCGCCCCCACGGCGCTAAGGGCCAGCCAGCTGAGCGCCGTGGCCACAAAGCCGTCCCGGGCATAGATGGCGGTGTTCTTGGGCTTCCTTAGGATCGGGATCGCGCCGATCACCGCCGCAGCTGCCGCGCAGATCACAAAGGACAGGGCGCTTTTCTCCCCATAGATCAGGCCCACCAGGGCGGGCAGCAGCATGAGCCCCGCCTCGATCTCCATTATTGCGCCTACGATGTAGGCTATCATGGAAAGGTTCATCTCAATACCTCACAATGTCGCCCAGATCCCGGATGCCCTTGTGGGTGGTGACTACCACCACAATATCGCCCTCCTGGATGGTATCCTGGCCCGTGGGGGTGATGATCCTTCCGCCGCGGTTGATGCTGCATACCAGCAGATTATTTTTCAGTCCCAGCTGCTGGAGGGGCACGCCGGTAATATTGGTGGAGCCGGGGCGCACCACGAACTCCATAGCCTCTACCCGGCCGTCCAGCATTCGATACAGGGTCTCCACGTTGTTGCCGCTGGCGTTCTCCAGGGCCCGCACATACCGGACGATGACCTCTGCGGTGATATTCTTGGGGTAGATCACGCTGCCCAGGGGCAGCTCCGCCACCACCTCTTCGAAGTCGATGCGTCCAATCTTGGTGATGACCTTGGCCTTGGACACCTTTTCGGCGTACAGAGCCAGCATGATATTCTCCTCGTCCAAGCCCGTCAGGCACACAAAGGCCTCCGCGTCCCGGAGCCCCTCCTCCTGAAGCAGCTGCTTATCCGTGGAGTCTCCGTGGATGATATGGGCCTTGGGCACCCGCTCTGCCAGCTCCTCGCAGCGCTGCAGGTTGTTTTCGATGATCTTTACCTGGAGCCCCGCCTTCTGGAGCATGACCGTCAGATACACCGCCGTGTTGCCGCCGCCGGCGATAAGCACCGAATGAATGGTTCTTTTCCGGAGCCGCAAACGCTGGAGCATCCCGCCGATCTCTGCCATGGGGATCACCACAGAGATCTTGTCTCCGGCCTTCAGATCCGTGTTGCCGCTGGGAATCACGATCTCTCCGGCCCGCTCCCGGATGCACACCAGCATTTTGCCCCCAAGCATATTGCTAATGCTCATCATATTCTTGCCGTCCAATGGACTGCCTGGCTCGATCTTGAACCGGATCATATTGACCTTGCCCTTGTCAAAGGTGTCCACATCCAGAGCCGACGGGATCTGCAGCAGCCGGAAGATATCCTGAGCCGCCGCCCACTCGGGGTTAATGACCATGGCCAGGCCCAGGTCGTCTTTGATAAAGCCGATGTCCTGATAGTAGCTGGGATTCCGCACTCGGGCGATGGTCTGGCAGTTGCCGGCCTTCCGGGCAATCAGGCAGCAGAGCATATTGAGCTCATCCTGATCCGTCACCGCGATCAGCAGGTCCGCCTCTCGGACGCCCGCCTCGATCTGGGTCTGATAGCTGGTGCCGTTGCCCAGCACTGCCTGCACATCCATGGAGTTGACGGC
The DNA here is from genome assembly GCA_934546685.1 of uncultured Oscillospiraceae bacterium. Taxonomy (GTDB): domain Bacteria; phylum Bacillota; class Clostridia; order Oscillospirales; family Oscillospiraceae; genus HGM13006. The sequence goes on along the minus strand of CAKTEB010000013.1, from coordinate 26,179 downwards.
ATCGTCCAGTCGCTCCTGGTCCGTATCGATGAGCGTAATAGCGTGATCCTCCTGACAGAGCTGCTCTGCCAGGGTCAGGCCCACCTTACCGCATCCAACAATGATAATATTCATAGGTTCCCTCTTTTGGCTCCTCCCGCCCAGGGGCGGGGCAATCAGCGAAAACACAAAAGCACGCAAAAAAGGCCGCAGTACGCGGCGAGGTACAAGCGGCGAAACGCCGCCCCCAGGGGCGCACAGTTCCGATCGTTTACGCTGTTTTGCAGTGCTTTTTCGCCGGAATCTCCGGCACTCTTCGGTGATTCACAGTATATCACAGCCCCCCGCGGAAGTCAATCTTCGGGGCATGCGTCCCCTCATTCTCCCGCCTTCGGTAAACGAAAATCCCCCTCCGGCAAAGGCCGGAGAGGGATGCGATGCCGAGCCAAACTGCCAAGGGCCCGGCGCCGAATATAGCTCTGATCAGGCCAGATCCTGGCCGGTCAGATATTTCTTCATGGGATGGTACAGCAGGGCGAAGATCACCAGGGTCACAATAATATTGGGGCCCATGTACGCAACGTTGTACAGCAGGGAATAGATCCAGGGAGAGGTCATGGTCATGCCAAAGAACACGTCCGGCATATACTCCGCCCAGATGGTAGCGCCCACAACGTAGTGTACCAGGAACCGGGCCACACCCGCAATCAGGGAGCCCCAGAACACGCCGTACTTTTTGCCCTTCATGAGACCGGCCAGCCCCAGCACCGTAAAGGCCAGGAGATAGTCGCCCACGATGGACTGCCAGCCGATGGCGAAGCCGCCGTCAAACATAAACTGGAGCACGCCGAACACAAAGCCCGCCAGCAGGCCCCGGCCCAGGCCCCAGCGCACGGCATAGAGCACCATGGGCACCATGGACAGCACGATGGAGCCGCCCCAGGGCATCTCCCAGAGCTTCAGATAGCTCAGGATCTGGGCGATGCATACCATCACTGCGCCCTCGCAGAGGGACTGCACTTGTTTTCTTCCATTCATAAATAGTTCCTCCTCTAAACATATAAAATACGCCGCATTGCAAACACGGAAGCAATGCGGCCAGAGGTTTTGTGCCTTTTCCTACGCCGGTATCATCCGTATCAGGTTCACGGGTCAGCGCTCGTATTCGCGCAATCTCAGCCGGATCGTCCGGCCCCCCGAAGACAGTTTCCTATTTACTTTGCGGTTTTCTCTATTGTAGCGAAATGGGCCCTCCGTGTCAACCCACAGATGGCCCAAGTTTTTTAAGTACCGTCGTAAAATATTCAGGCAATTCGCATTCCACTGTGACGAACTCCCCGGTGCGGGGATGGCGGAAGGTCAGGCTTCTGGCGTGGAGGCACTGGCTGGTCATCCCCAGCTCCCGGCCCCGTCCATAGACCGCGTCCCCCAGAATGGGGTGGTTCTGCCAGGCCAGATGCACTCGGATCTGATGGGTCCGGCCCGTCTCCAGCCGCAGCCGCAGATGGGTATAGCCCTGATACCGGGCGATGACTTCATAATGGGTCACGGCGGGGCGGCTGTTCTTCTCCGTCACCGTCATCTTCTTCCGATCGACGGGATGGCGGCCGATGGGCGCGTCGATGGTGCCGGAGTCCGAACGGATATTCCCCACGGCAATGGCCTCATAGACCCGGCTCAGGGAATGGTCCTTCAGCTGCTCCGCCAGAGCCTGATGGGCAAAATCGTTCTTTGCCACGATCAAAAGTCCGCTGGTGTCCATGTCGATCCGGTGGACGATGCCGGGGCGCAGCTCCCCGTTGATGCCGGACAGAGAATCCCCGCAGTGGTACATCAGTGCATTCACCAGCGTCCCGCTCCAATGGCCAGGGGCCGGATGCACCACCAGGCCCTTGGGCTTGTTGATGACCACCACGTCTCCGTCCTCATAGCGGATGTCCAGTGGGATGTTCTCCGGCAGGATCTCCACAGGCTCCGGCTCCGGCAGCTCCAGGGAGATCTCGTCTCCGGCGTGGGTCTTATAGTTCTTCTTTACGGGCTTGCCGTTTACCAGCACGCTTTCCCTTTCCAGCAGCTGCTGTGCGCCGCTGCGGCTGAGCTCCGTCAGGCTCTCTGCCAGAAAGGCGTCGATCCGGGCTCCCTCCCGGTCACACAGGATCGTCATGCTTCTTATCCTTCTTATCGTCGTGGAGGAACAGGTAATAGACGCAGAACAAAATGCCGCCCACCACCACAAAGATATCCGCCACATTGAAGATGGCGAAGTGCATAAACTGCACCTCGAACATATCTACCACATAGCCGTAGAGGCATCGGTCAATGAGATTGCCGATGGCCCCGGCCAGCACCAGCACCCAGGACCACTTGCCCAGGGGATGCCGGAGCTTCTTCGCAAAGAGCACCCAGAAGCCGAAGACCACAAAGGCCACCGTCAGCAGGATAAAGAACCACCTTGCCCCCTCCAGCATAGAGAAGGCCGCTCCGTTGTTATGGATATGGGTGAGCCCCAGGATCCCCGGCAGGAAGTCTACCGAGCCCCCCAGGGGGATATTCGTCTTTACAAGGTACTTCACTGCCTGATCCAGAATCACCAGCAGAACGATCACAATAGCTGCAAGCAAAAGCTGTATCCTCCTTTGTTATTCCCCAAAAAGCTCCACGGAAAACTGCAGGAAGCCGTCGTTGCGGGAATAAGTGATGCCGCTGTCAGGGATAGCGATCCCGCAGTTTTCCAGTACGGTCATAATGCCGCCCTGGTCGATGAGGGCCCGGAGGGCCGTGTCATAGTCCCCCTGGCGGTCAAAGCGCACCGTCACCCAGCTCTCGCCCTGGGCCGCGGCGCTCCGGATGATGGACTCATACTGAAGGCTGTCCCAGGAGGCCAGCTGCCGTCCGGCCCGGCGATAGTAGTTGTCGGCGGTGGCCGTGCAGGTAGGTGCGGGAATATCATGATCCGGGGTGTGATCCCGGTACATCTCCCAATCAGTAATCATGAAATAGGTGTAGTCCAGAGAGGTGCCCGGCGCGCCGTTTTCGTCCACGGGATCCCCCCAGGTCACATCCACCTGATACCATTCCCCATCGCACTGAACGGCGTTCCAGCCGTGGCTTTCGCCGCCACTGCCGGTGCCCAAAATCAGAGTGCAGGGGATATTCAGCTTCAGCATCAGATACTGAAAGGCTCTGGCATAGCCCGCGCAGGTGGCCTGATGCTGGGTCATGGCGCAGATCATGCTTTGATCCTGCACCTGCTGCACATAGTCCGTATGCTCGATGATATACCGGTAGACCCCCAGGATCCGGTCATAATCCGTTCCGGCGTCGGCAATGGAGGCAAGGCAGTCCTGTGTATAGGCCTCCACCTGGGGCAGATAGCTCCGGGCGGTGTCCCGATCCATAGTATAGGTGAGGGTCACGCTGGTGCTGTCCCCCAGCAGGGGTACCGAGGCAGAGGCATAGGTGGCCTCCCCGTCGAACCAGTAATACTCCGGATGGTCGATCCGCAGGGCCAAGAGGCTCCGGCGCACCTGATCCGAGGAGGCCTCCACCTGGACGGGCTCCTCGTCGTAATTTTCCGCCGCCCGGGCCAGCAGGTCATAGACCTCCTGCTCCTTAATGCTCAGCTGCTGCCGGGCCCAGAGGCATACGCTCTGGCTCTCCAGCAGCGGCGGCTGATACTGGTTCTCTGCGGCCTCAGTGGCCGCCGCGTAATAGTTCTCCTGCTCCGCCGCCCGGGTCTCCCCCACTGGCAGAAGGCTCGACAGGCTGCATCCCGTCAAAAGCAGGCCCAGCAGCACCGCCGCTGGAAGGATTCTTTTCATAGCTTTCCCCCTGAAGCCGCCCCGGATGGTCGCCGGGACAACGCGAGGCCCGCACTGCGGGCCTCGATCTCGGTGAGTTACTGACGTCTCTTACTTTTGGTGCGGTGATCGGAATACTGTTTGATGGAGGAAATCTTGCTGTCGGAATCCGCCATAAACTGCTTGAGCATGTCATCAAAGGACTGAGGCTCCTTGGGTCCGGAGGACCGGGCCGCACCTCTCGAGCGCTGGTCATAGCCGCCCCGGCCGCCATTTCTCTGGGGACGGTCTCCCCGGTCGCGGTCATTCCGGCTGTCATTTCTGGGCCCACGGTTATCGCCGCGCCCGCTGTGGGGAGGCGGCTCCACCGTCTTTTTGATGGACAGATTGATCTTGCCCTGTTCCATGGCAATGATCTTCACCTTTACATCCTGTCCCACGGTGAGATATTCATTGATGTCACTGACATAGGCATGGGCGATCTCAGAAATATGTACCATGCCCGTCTTGTTCCCAGGCAGCGACACAAACGCGCCAAACTTCGTGATCCCAGTGACCTTTCCTTCCACGATTGCTCCTACTGCAAGCTCCATACTAAGGTTTTGTCCTCCTTTATTTTTGGGCACGCCCCGCGTGCCGCTCCGGCTGCGCCGAACCACTTAGCCTCCGTCAAAAAACACCTGATCTCCCGGGGCGATATAGCCCTGCTGCCGGAGCTCCCGCTCCGCCGTTTCCCGATCCCGGGTCTTCTCCCGGCTCTGTTCCAGCTCACGGTTTTCCTGCCGGACTTCTGCCGCGGCCTCTCTTAGGTCGGCGTTTTGCCGCCCCGCTTGTCCCAGCTCCAGCGCCAGGCTGCCCAGGCTCCATGCGGCGGCTGCGGCCAATACGCCCGCCAGCAGCTTTTTCCCTCCGTTTTTCACAGGCTTTATCAGCACTCCTTTGCGGTGTGCTCTTTGTCTTCGGTAAAAATGGTATTGCTTTTATTGTACCGCATTTCCGCGAAGTTGAAAAGAGCTTTTTTTGAAGTTTTCGCAAAAAATTCACAGTTTTTTTACCGCCTCCGGCGATCCTTCCCAGTCCCCGCCTCAGGCGGCTGAAGCTCCGGAGCCAGAGCCCCAAAAGCGGCCCGCCAAGAGTCAGAAAATACAGGGCCGCTGCCCCGGCCATACCCAGCACCTGGTAGATCCGCAGACCGTCTGTATAGAGCATCAGCCCCAGCAGCGCCAGCAGGTACAGGAGGGAAAATACTCCATCCACCGGCACCGTCAGTCCCGGCCATACCCGCCGAAGCCCCCGGCCCAGATCATAGCACAGCCCCAGTCCCAGCCCCGCCAGGGCCGCCCACAGAAGGCCCCGCCCCTGGGCCCCCAGCCCGGAGATCACCGGAACAGCCTCTGGAGAAAGCTCCCGCCAGTGCCTGGGCTCTCCTCATAGCCCAGGCTGTCCACCCGACCCACCAGCCTGACCCGTCCCGCCTCCAGATCCAGCTGCTCCACATGGAGCTCCTGGCCCCGGACGATCAGGGTTCCCTTGGCAGTCTCCAGCACCGCCGCCGTCTCGTCAAAGCTCTGGGCCTCCGTGACCCCGGTGATCTCCAGCCGTCCGCGCCCCTCCAGAGTCAGCGTATGGGTCTCCGGCGGCGCGATCTCTTTGCCTGGTGTGACCATTTGCTCTCCCTCCCCAGTCCGTCTCACAGTATTCTATTCGCCCCCAGGGGCAAATATGCCAATCGTGGGCTTTTCTTTCCCGCAGAAGTCATTGACAAGCCCCCGTTTTTGTACTAAAATGACAGTAACGCAAGGATGAAAAAGCAGTACCGGAGATCCCCCTGTGGAAAAGAGAGCGGGCCCTTGGCTGAAAGCCCGCACACAGGTCCGCCGGGAAGGACATTTTCGGAGCGGGCGTATAAGGCTGAAATCTTTTCGCCGAAGTCGCAGGTCTTCCCGCCACAAGGGAGCAAAGGGCGGTTCTCCGCCGAATTTGGGTGGCACCACGAAGTCGTTACGGCTCTCGTCCCATACGCTGGGACGGGAGTTTTTTCTGTCCCTATACCATCCCTCATCATCACATCAAGAAAGGATTTTTCATATGGAAAAGATCAAACCCCGCACCCTTTCCGGGTTTATGGAGCTTCTCCCCGCCCCCCAGCAGCAGATGGAGCGGTTCCTGGAGGTGCTCCGCCAGACCTACAGCCTCTACGGCTTCACCCCCCTGGACACCCCCATCATCGAGGACGCCCAGATTCTTCTGGCCAAGGGCGGCGGCGAGACGGAAAAGCAGATCTACCGGTTCCAGAAGGGCGACAGCGATCTAGCCCTGCGCTTTGACCTGACCGTGCCCCTGGCCAAGTATGTGGCCCTTCACTACGGCGAGCTGACCTTCCCCTTCCGCCGGTTCCAGATCGGCAAGGTCTACCGGGGCGAGCGGGCCCAGCGGGGCCGGTTCCGGGAGTTCTACCAGGCGGATATCGACATCATCGGCGATGGCAAGCTGGACATCATGAACGAGGCGGAGATCCCCTCCATCATCTACAAGACCTTCTCCCGTCTGGGCCTCAAGCGATTCCAGATCCGGGTCAACAATCGGAAGATCCTCAACGGCTTCTACGCCATGCTGGGCCTGTCGGAGCAGTCTGCCGCAGTCATGCGCACCGTAGACAAACTGGATAAGATCGGCCCCGATAAGGTAAAGGTACTGCTCATGGAGGACGTGGGTGTCTCCCAGGAGGCCGCCGACGAGATCCTGCGATTCATCGCCATCGACGGCACCAATGAAGAGGTGCTGGAGGCTCTGAAGGGCTATGTGGGCCGCAATGAGATCTTCGACCAGGGCTACGAGGAGCTGTGCACCGTGGCCCAGTACCTGGGGGCCTTCGGCGTGCCCCAGGAGAACTTCCGGGTGGATCTCACCATTGCCCGGGGCCTGGACTACTACACCGGCACCGTCTATGAGACCGCTATGCTGGATCACCCGGAGATCGGCTCCATCTGCTCCGGCGGACGCTATGATAACCTGGCAGAGTATTACACCGATAAGCCCCTGCCCGGCGTGGGCATCTCCATCGGCGTGACCCGGCTGTTCTATGTGCTGGGTGAGCAGGGCATGCTGAACGATCAGCTGGTCACCGCTCCCGCCGACGTGCTGGTGCTGCCCATGACCGAGGATATGGGCCCCGCCATCACCGCCGCCACCGCACTCCGGGAGGCCGGGATCCGCACCCAGATCTACAGCGAGAAGAAGAAATTCAAGGCCAAGATGTCCTACTGCTCCAAGCTGGGCATCCCCTTTGCCGTGCTTCTGGGCGAGGACGAGATCGCCCAGAACAAGCTGTCTGTGAAAAACTTCGCCACCGGCGAGCAGGTCACCGTCTCCATAGAGGAAGCCGTCACGCTGATCTCCCAGGAGCTCCAGGCCCGCTCCAGCGGCACCGTGATCGTTGAACACTAATAGGAGGAATACCATGTTTCAATCCAGAACCCATACCTGCGGAGAGCTGCGGCTCTCTGACGCGGGAAAAACCGTCACCCTGGCCGGATGGATGGAAAACGTCCGGGAGGTAGGCAGCAACTTCGCCTTTGTGGTGCTCCGTGACTTCTACGGCACCACCCAGGTGGTCATCGAGTCTGAAGAAATGATGGCCGTGGTGAAGCCCCTGAACAAGGAGTCCACCATCTCCGTCACCGGCCTGGTCCGGGAGCGTGAGAGCAAGAACAGCAAGATCCCCACCGGCGAGATCGAGGTGGTGCCCACTGAGATCAAGGTTCTGGGCCGCTGCCGCTACAACGAGCTGCCCTTTGAGATCAACCGCAGCCGGGAGGCCGACGAGACCCAGCGGCTGAAGTACCGCTATCTGGATCTCCGGAACCCTGCGGTGAAGCAGAATATCATTCTCCGCTGCAACGTGGTGGCTGCCCTGCGCCAAGCCATGACCCAGCACGGCTTCCTGGAGATCACCACCCCCATCCTCACCGCCTCCTCCCCCGAGGGCGCCCGGGACTACCTGGTACCCGCCAGAAAGCATCCCGGCAAGTTCTACGCCCTGCCCCAGGCTCCCCAGCAGTTCAAGCAGCTGCTGATGACCGCGGGCTTTGACCGTTATTTCCAGATTGCCCCCTGCTTCCGGGATGAGGACGCCCGTGGTGACCGCTCCCCCGGCGAATTCTATCAGATGGACATGGAGATGGCCTTTGCCAGCCAGGAGGACGTATTCGCCGTTCTGGAGGACGTGCTGCCCCCTATCTTTGCCAAGTACGGCACCTATGACATCGCCTCCTCCGCCCCCTTCCGCCGGATCCCCTACCGTCAGGCCATGGAGGAGTATGGCTCCGACAAGCCTGATCTGCGCATCGATCTGAAGGTTCAGGACGTTACCGAGCTGCTCTCCGGCATCGGCTTCGGCCCCTTTGAGGGGAATGTAGTCAAGGCCGTGGCAGTATCGAACTGCACCCTGGCCCGGAAGGCCACCGACAAGCTTTGCGCCGAAGTGGAGGTTCAGGCCGGTCAGAAGCCCTACTGGTTCAAGATGGACGACAAGGGCGCCATTGCCGGCGGCATCGCCAAGTTCATCAACGCGGATCCCGCCACCGTGGAGAAGGTCACCGAGGCCCTGAGTCTCCAGCCCAACACCCTGGTATTCCTGTCCACCGGCAAGCTGGGCGAGGCCCAGAAGACTGCCGGCGTCATGCGGAAGCTCCTGGGCGCAGCCTGCGAGGGCCACATGGACAAGGAGCGCTATGAGTTCTGCTGGATCGTGGATTTCCCCATGTATGAGATCGGCGAGGAGTCCGGGGAGCTGGAATTCTGCCACAACCCCTTCTCTATGCCCTCCGGCGGCCTGGAGACCCTGCTGAGGGCTGAGCGGGGCGAGATGGATCCCCTGGATATTCTGGCGGATCAGTACGACCTGGTGTGCAACGGCGTGGAGCTGTCCTCCGGCGCAGTGCGGAACCATGATCCCGAGATCATGGTCAAGGCCTTTGAGATGGTGCGCCTGGGCGAGGAGGATGTAAAGTCCCGGTTCCCGGCCATGTACAACGCCTTCTGCTACGGTGCGCCCCCCCATGCGGGCATTGCCCCCGGCGTGGACCGTATGGTCATGCTGCTCTCCGGCGAGGAGTCCATCCGAGAGGTCATTGCCTTCCCCATGAACAAGAACGCCCAGGATATCATGATGGGCGCTCCCTCCCAGGTGGAGCAGTCCCAGCTGGACGAGCTGCACATCCAGGTGGTAGCTCCCCAGGCAGAGTAAGTTTCAGCTATAAAGACAGCAATCGCCCGGCAGGCTCAGGCCTGCCGGGCGTTCTGTTTGTGTTAGCGATTATGCGGCGTAGTTGTCATATGCCTTCTGATACAGCTCCACCATGCGCTCCGCATTCATGCCCTTCAGGGCCTCTACGAAGTCGGTGTCGTAGCTGTCAAAGCTGTACTCACCGGTGATGTACTTGACGGTCATCTCGTCCAGGAAGGTCTCGATGTCGCTCTTGATGCCGTTGTACTCGGTGTCCTCAGCCTCCAGCACCACCTTGTTGGGAATCACATGGGAATAGTCGAGATCTGCGTCCCGCCACTGATCCCAGGAATCCAGCTGCTCCTGGGTGTAGTTGCCGGTGCCGCGCATGGGATCCACCACAGTGGGGCCGGAATCCATCACATAGATGAAGATAGCAGTCCGGTAGTCATAGGTGGGGTTGTTGTTGATGAGGTCGGAGAAATGGGGCACGCCGTTTTCGTCATAGTCAAAGGTCTCGCCCTCAATGCCGTAGTTGCACAGCAGCGCGCCCTCGTCGCTGTAGAGATAATCCACAAAGGAGATCAGCAGCTCGGGATCCTCGCAGCCGGTGGTCACCGCCCAGCGCACGTCGTCGGCCCGGGAGGGCTTCTTATCAGACATGTAGATGGTGTCGCCCTTCTCCTTGGCCACGGGAGCCATGGCGGTCAGCAGAAAGTTCTCATCGCTGGAGAAATCCTTGAAGGATGCCATATCGCCGGTCTCGCTATAGAAGCAAGCCACAGCGCCGGAGCCGATCTTGTCCATATCTCGGAAGGCCAGCTGCTCGCCGTAGAAGGGGAAGTCATGATACAAAAGGCCCTCGGAATACCACTGATTCATCAGCTGGAGGTACTCCTTGTAGCCCTCCTCCAGGGGGCCATACTTAATGGTGTCGCCGTCCAGGTACATGCCGCTGCCCACGCCAAAGGCGGAGGTGAAGTAGTCGGAAACGCCGGTGGCAGGGACGAACAGGCTGTCGGTAGCGCCCTTGTCCTCCTTGAAGGCGGAGAGCACATCGTGGAGCTCATCCAGGGTGGTGGGCTTGGACAGGCCCAGGTCATCCAGCCAGTCCTGACGGATCACATAGCCCATGTCGTTGAGCCGCGCCTCCGCGTAAACGCTGTAGAAGCCAGCCACGGCGCCCTCGGGGGTAGTCACGTCCTCGAAGAGGTCAGGATCGGTGGAGATGATGTTGTAATAGTGGGGTGCGTACTCCTCCAGATACTCCATCAGGTCGATGAACACGCCGTCCTCGATGCCCTTGTCGGCACCGCCGGTGTACTGGTTCACCACGCCGTTCATCACGTCGGGATAGTCGCCGGAGGCACAGATCAGGTTGAACTGCTCGGTCTGCGTGTCGGGATGGAAGTGGATGAAGCTGAGATTCACGCCGGTGCGGGCCATGAGCTCCTGATAGGTGGCATTGTCCGCCAGAGACGTGATGTAGTTCATGGCGGCGGGAGAAATGCCCATCCAGACCTCGAAGGTCTCGCTGCCGTCAGACAGGGGCAGCACTGTATCGGGCACCTCCACGGTCTCGGGCTCCTGGGCGGAGACCTCCTCCGGTGCGGCGGAATCCTCCTGAGCCGGGGCCTGGGTGGCCTCAGCGGTGGGCGCCGCGGCGCTCTGGGCGCTGTCCTTTGCGGACGCCGCCGGGGCACTGCTGCTTTCGCCGCCGCAGGCCGCAAGACATAGCAGCATGCTCATGGCCAGCAGCAGCGCAGATAAACGCTTTTTCATAGTGTGAAATCCTCCTTGCTTTCGCTGTTTCGTATCTGTTTGTTACTTTACAGCCTGTTCTTGTTGCATGGTCAAGCCCGCAGCTTCGAGCAAGTCGCACAAAATTTCTCCGCTTCATCCAGCATTTTGCACAATTTCGGTGGCAGCTCTCCGGGAACCACTTGCTTTTCCCCGAAAAAACTCTATCCTATAGGTAAGAGTTTTTTCGCATTCATTTCAGCCCGAGCCAGCCCTTAGGAGGGATCTTATGCACGATTTCAGCACCCAGCATCCAAAGATCGAACGTCCGCCGGAGAATCACGTCCAGCTGATGATCGGCAAGGTAGCCAGCCTCTACGGCATCACTGTCCAGACCCTGCGGCACTATGATAAGATTGGCCTGTTCCGTCCCGAGGTCATCAACCCGGATACTGGCTATCGGTACTATTCCCTGAAGCAGCTGCGGCACCTGGAGTATATCCTGTTTCTCCGGCGGCTGGACTTCTCCCTGCCGGAGATCCAGGCCGCCATGGAGGACTTCCGGGCTGGCAAGGATCTCATGGACATTCTGGCCCAAAAGGATCGCCAGCTCCAGCAGCAGATGGACGAGCTTCAGGCCCTGCGGAACACCATCCACGGGCTCCTCGGCATCCACGACACCCGGCAGCTGCCCCTAAATCAGCTGCGGATCGAGTATTTCGCCCCGCCCCGGCAGCTGCTGATCCGTACCATGGAGCCCCTGAGCGTCTCGGATCCGAACTTTCCCCTGCGGCTCATGGAACAGCGGAAGGAGCTGCTGGGCTCCATCCCGCCCATTCAGACCAGCTACAGCTTTGGAGCAGTGGTATCCCGATCCGACCTCCAGCAAACAGGCCAGCTTCGGTACACGGGGATCCTCCTGGATCCCGGCCCCTATGGCAGCGCCGAGACCCCGGACAGCGCCCAGCAGTTCCCGGAGGGCTACTACGCGGTGATCCGGTTCTCCCGGGCCCGTACCCGGCCGGAGTCGGCCTACCTGCTGCTGGACCGCTTCCTTCGGCAGCACCAGTTCGACAGCGACGATCAGATCTTGGAGATGGCCCCGGAGCCCAGCTTCTCCTCCATCTCCCGGATCAGCGATATTGTGGAGCTCCAGGTCCACATCCGCTTTGGCGAGCCCCTGCCAGAAGATCCTTGACTCTATCCCTGCAACACACTTTATAATATGCCCATCAAAGGCTCACCATCATACGGAGGCCCGGAGTCCGGCCTCCCCGCTTGGAGGAACAACATATGGCATACAAAATCATAGACCGGTGCGTCTGCTGTCACAGCTGCGCCACCAACTGTCCCGTGGAGGCCATCACCTTCCAGGGCAGCCAGTACTGGATCGATCCGGAGATCTGCATCTCCTGCGGCACCTGCGCCCCCCTGTGTCCCCAGAGCATCATTGTGGACGCTGAGGCCCCTCAGGAGGTTCCCGCCCCCCACGCCCCGGAGGAGCGCAGCTGCGACCTCTGCGTCATCGGCGGAGGCGGCGGCGGCCTGGTAGCGGCCATCCGCTTTGCCCAGCTTACCGGCAAGAAGGTCATCGTCCTGGAAAAGGCAAAAAAGTGCGGCGGCTCCACCACCCTGGCCCACAACTGGTTCACCGGCTATAACCGCTGGCACCAGGAGGCCGGTGTGCCGGATCAGACGGAAAAACTGCTGAAATACTGCATCAAGGAGGCCCAGGGCTGTCTGCCGGACTCCCTGGTGGAAAAGGTGCTACGGAACACGGGACGGTTCTTTGAATGGCTGGTAGACTTCGACGAGAAGGAGGCCCGGGAGTGCTTCGCCATCGGCCGGGGCCCCATGGGCGCCCTGGGCATCGATTACCCGGACCGGAAATTTGAGAACCTTAATTGCCACGATCCCGCCATCGGCCCCGGCTGGGCTGGCACCTACCTGATCCGCAAGATGCTCCAGGCGGCCCCCACCCTAGGCGTGGAGGTCTGCACCCAGCACGAGGCTGTAGAGCTGCTCACCGGCCCTGACGGCGCGGTAAACGGTGTGGTGGCCAAGAATCCCGGCGGCACCGTGACCGTCCACGCCGGGGCTGTGGTGCTGGCCACCGGCGGCTTCTCCGGCAATGACGAGAAGCTCAAGGAATTTGAGCCAGACTTCTTCGACGGCGGCATTCCCGTCCATCGGTTCTCCCCGGTGACCTGCTCCGGCGACGGTATGACCCTGTCGAAGCCCCTGGGGGCCTGGTGCAACATGAAAAAGACCAAGCTCAATAAGTTTGGTCCGGTGCATCATCCCTACACCGCCTCCGGCTGCACCATGGCGGGCTTTGGCAGCATGATGGTGGACTTCCGAGGCAATCTGGCGGAGATGCCCATGGGCCCCATGGGAGATACCTCCTTCTTGGACAACCTGCCGGAGCACGCGGTCTGGTACATCGTTACCGAGGACACCGTAGAGGAAAAGCTCCGGGACTCCGTGGCACATCCCCGAGAGGGCAACAAGCATATGACCTACGAGGACTACCGGGCAGAGATCGACTTTGAGCTGAGAAGCAAGGGCCCGGCCTACTGTTCGGATACCCTAGCGGGTCTGGCCCAGCAGCTGGGCATGGATCCCGCCGTGCTCACCGCCAGCGTCCGGGCCTATAACGAATCCCTCAAGGAGCCAAAGCCCCCCATGATGCCCTTTGAGCCCCAGGATGAGGAGGCCAGCAATCCCTCCTTCCACAATGACGACGTGAATCATGGCGAGGACGGCCCCGGTCTGCCGCCTCCGCCTCCCGCCACGCCCATCGAAAAAGGCCCCTATTATGCCTTCCTGGGCCAGCGGTTCGCCGAGGGTGCCTTCGGCGGCGTCATGACCAACGAGGACGTGGAGGTGATCCGGGAGGACGGCTCCGTGATCCCTGGCCTCTACGCCGTAGGTGACGCGTCCTCCACCTGGTATACCCGGGGCGTGCTGGGCCCCCTGACTGAGCTCACCTGGGCGGTGAACTCCGGTTATTTCGCCGCTGACAGCGCGAAAAATTATCTGAGCTAAGCCCAAATAAAAACGCCTCTGCGTTATCCACATCGGACACGCAGAGGCGTTATTTGGTATGTTCGAGCTCAGATCTCAAAGTCAATGGCGCTGACCTTTTTCACCATGCCCTGGGTAAATGCCATCAGGGACAGATGGGCCTGGGAGGCGGGATAGGCCGCCGCATCCTCAGGCTTTGCAAAGTCGATCATCTGCACCACCTGATGGAACATCACCGGAGCCTCTGCCGGAAGCTCCGGCTGCTGGCCCACAAAGCTGGCGGCCTTGGAGCCCACGATGCTGGGCTCCTGCTGAGGCAGGGCGTTCAGGAATTCCACCAGGGCGGCAACATTCTCCTCCTGGGTCTTGCCATTCTGGGGCTTCTGCTCCATCTGGAACATGGAAATATGGCGGATCATCTCGATCTCTCCTTCCGAATGCGGGATCCCCCTCCGAGCCGGAGAGGGATCCCATTTTCGCCCTTAGGCGGTCACTACGATATTGCCGGTGTAGCTGCCGGGAACTGTTACAGCCTTGCCGTCCACGGTGACGGTGCCGCCGACCTTGGAATCCTGGCTGACAGTCAGGCTGTGCAGGTAGCTGGTGCCCACGGGATTCCAAACTGCGCCGTCCTCCAGGGTCAGAGAGACGGGGTTGTTCACAGCGGGAGCCGGGGTGTTCTTAATGCGGCCAGCATACAGGTAGGCCTTGTCGTCCACCACATGGTAGTCCGCGGTGGTCTTGGCATCCCAATGGTTGTCCTGCTCAAACACCGTACCGCCGGGGGCCACGGTGCCGTCGGCCTTCAGGTGGTTGGCGTTGGAGGAGGACACGGTGCCGGTAAGGGTGGAGCCCTTGAGGGTCACACTGAGGCCGTGCTTCGCGCCATAGACGGAGTTGAAGATATGGCCGGTGAGGGTCTCGCCGGTGAAGACCGCCTTGGAATCAGGGATCTCCCGCTCCGCCGGGGCCACGGTGGACCAATCGTCCTCCTGCATGGGAACCACATACTTCCGGGTGACAATGCCGCCCGCGTCGTCGCTCTCCAGCTGCTGGATCAGCACGCCGTCCTTCCCCAGCTTGATCTCGGCGTTCTTCACGTCGATGTTCACATAGGCGCCGGACTTGATCTGGAAGCCGCACTTGTCGAACTCATAGGAGCCGCCCTCCACAAAGAGGTTGCCGCCCTGGGCCTGGTGCCACATGAAGCCCGCCCGTCCAGCCTTGGCCGTGACGTTCTTGAAGGTCATGGGCTTTACGCCGGTGCAGATCAGGATGTAGTCCGGAGAATAGAACTGGCAGTCCTCAAAGAGGTCGGTAACGCCGCCGTCGCCGTAGGCGATGTAACCGCTGCCGCCCATGGTATAGCCCCAGGTCTTCCCTGCCACGGTCTTGGTGGCAGTGTATTCCTTGCCGGGCTTGGCCTCCTCCAGGGTGCCGATACCCGCCAGGACATTTTTAACGGTCAGGGATGTAGGGGGATATCCGGAGTCGGTGGACAGAGGCGCCCACTTCTCCGCCACGATCACGCAGTCCTCATAGCTGACCTGTCCGGCCTCCAGCACATTGGTGGCACGGCAGTTGCCGTCCAGGCCCAGTGCGAAGGGCACGCACTTCATCATAGGCACAGACAGGCTGCGGAAATCGTTGTCAAAGGGATCGGCGTCCAGGGAGTCGATGACGGAGTGCTCCACCTTCAGATGGCTCTCGCCGCCGCACCAAACCGCGGAGCGGATAGCGCCCTCCACATGGATCCGGGCGTTCTTCACCGTCACATCCGCGTCGCCGGTGGTCATAACGCCAGCGCCGTAGCCCTGGAAGTCATTTCCGCCGTTGCCCACGAAGCTCAGGTCCGCTCCGTCGATCTCATACTTGCCGCCGGTGATCATCACGCCGTTGAACAGGTGCTCCTTGTCGTCAATCTTCAGGTTCTCTGCCTTCTGGCCAGAGATATCGCCGGCCAGGATGGCCGCCCGGACGGACTTGCCCTCGTCGATCTTTCCGTCCTTTACGAACAGCGCCGTGCGGAAATGGTGGGTGTGTACACCGCCGGGGCCGCCGGTGGTCTTGAGATAGGAATCAGTGACGGTGAGGGTCACATCCTCATAAGTACCGGGCTTCATGTTAGTGCCCACGCCGGAGACAGTCATGGTGAGCTCCTTGCCGGGCTCTGCCATATAGAGCTCGCCCTCACCGATGGTCAGGGTCGCCAGCTTCTGGGACTCCTTCACCAGCTTTATCGTAGGAAGACCGTTCTGCCCGGCCAGCAGCGCAGCGGCCACCTGATCGCAGGCCTCGTCCAGGGTCGGGCCAGCGGGCACGAAGTCCGTGGTCTTGCCGCCAAGGGCCGCGGCCTTCTGGGCCATAGCCTTCCGAGTCTCCTCGGATGCGGGCTCCTGGGGCTTCAGGAAGAAGTCCTCCCCCTGATTCTCAGGCTCTGCCAGACCCAGGGTGTAGCACAGGGCCACAGCCTCCGGGTGCTTTGACTGGTCAAAATCCTTCAGCTCCTGGGCAGTGCCGGGCTTTGTGGGGCCCATGGGCGGAGGGCCGCCGGGACCACCGGGGCCGCCGGGACCACCAGGACCGCCAGGACCGCCAGGACCGCCAGGGCCACCAGGACCGCCAGGGCCACCAGGACCACCAGGACCGCCGGGACCACCAGGACCGCCAAAGCCAGGGCCGTCCGGCGCGAAATATGTATGCAGAAGCTCCATGATTCGTAATACCTCCTTCATTTCGGTGCTCCCATCATACCACAAATTGTTTTCATGTGCAACGGTCCGAGGTCAAAACATCTAAAAAATCCCCATCCCACTTCCATGGCGCTGCATCCTGTGCTATAATTTAGACAATTATTTTCGCTTCTGAGGAGGAACCCCATATGAAACCTGTGGATTTCGGCAACAGCGCCATTCTGCGTTGGCTCAGCTATTTTTCGGAGTATGACGAGCTGGATCTGGCCACCCTGCTGATTCTGGATATCACCCGGCAGAACAAAAACCTGATCCCCGCGGTGCAGTCCACCCGCCAGGTCATGGTGCTCACCGACGCGGGCCATCCCAACATCTTCTATGATATGTGGGATGCGGGCCTGGGGAACTGCGACATTCTCTACAACGAGGGCAGCGAGCCAACGGGGCCCATCAAACACGACAAGCTCCAGGATATGATTGACCGGGGCATCAATGCCCCCGCCGCCATGCTCATCATCAACGAGAACTATCGAAGCACCTACCAGATTGGTCTGGACAACCAGCGGTTCTGTGCGGGCTCCATCCGATATGTGAGCAGCGAGATCCGGGCCGTCATTATGTCCAAGCTCCAGGCAGAGCTCCGGGACACTATTCTCACCGTGGGCGCGGCCAGCATCGCCGTGGAGGCCGCTCTGGTGGCTGCCGAGGGCACTATCATCGCTGTGGAGCATGATCCTCGGGACAAGGCCACCATGGAGGAGAACGCCAAGGACTTTGGCCTCAACAACGTAACGGTGCTCAGCAGCATCACCGAATCCTCCCGGCTTCCCGTGCCCTCCACCGCGTTTCTGGTGGCCTCCCAGCATACCGCCGAGGAGATCGCGTTTCTGCTGGGCCGGAACCCTGCTATGCGTATCTTTGTCTACACCCTGGACTACCAGTGGCTCTCCGCCCTGCCCGGTATTTTTGCGGCTCAGGGGCTGAAGCTCCGGGAGCTGGTGCAGCTGGGGGTATCCCGGCTGAACGCTAAGGGCAGCTTTGACCGGGAGCCCGCCCCCTGGCTTATCACCGGAGGCCGCTGATCCTTGTTTGCCCGATTAAAAGAGAGCCGCAGCCTGCTGATGGGGCTGGCCATTCTGGGCGTGGTGATCTTTCACGCGCCCTTCGTGATCTCCAACTATAAGCTCCGGCTGATCCACGACAATCTCTGCTGCGGCGTTGACGTGTTTCTATTCTGCTCCGGTCTGGGTGCCTGTCACTCCATCCGTGCCCACGGAGGAAAAGGATACCTCAAAAGGCGAGCCCAGCGGCTGCTGCCGGGACTGCTGCTGATTCTGATTCCCTGGAGCATTCTTATGAAGGCCCTGGGCTATATGACCTGGCCGGAATTCTTCGGCAGCGTGACCCTGACGGGCTGGTGGCTGGGCTTTTCCGTGCAGCTCAACTGGTATTTCTCTGCCGTATGGCTGTTTTTCCTGCTGGCCATCCCCCTGTACCGGCTGTTTTGCAGGGTAAAGCATCCCGTTCTCCTGTGGCTGCTTCTGAGCGCCCTGACCTTGTTGCTCCAATGGCTGCTTCCTGGCTATCGGGGCAGCATGCTCATGTGCCGAATGCTGATCTTCCTGACCGGCATGCTCTTTGGCCGCCTGGAGCAGCTGGGCTTCCGGCATGAAAACCGTCTGCGGTTGATCGCCTTTCTGTTTCTGATCCTTGGGCTTTGGTACATGGTACTGGATTACCGCTATGACTGCTGGGGCCTGGGCTATCGGCTGGGACTCTGGTGGTATCCCTACGCCCTGTTCACCTCCGGCGGAGTGATCCTCATCAGCGATATGGCCGCCTATGTCCGGAGGCTCGCTCCCCTGCGCCGGTGCATAAAGCTGGTGGAGGAGCTGGGTCAGTCCTCCGGGGAGATCCTGATGATCCACATGGCGGTATTCAAGGTGATCCTCAGCACCGCAAAGATCCGCAACATCTGGTGGGTACTGGTGATCCTATTCTGCCTGTGCGCCGGGGTGTTCTACCGAAAAAAGATCGTGCCCCATCTGCCATTTTCCGCCTAAAAAGTGTGCAAAAATGCCGTCTGCAAGCCGCAGACGGCATTTGTTAATGTTAATGGTTCCAAATTAGAAGCAGCAGGCCGATCAGCAGTCCAAAGCCCAAGAAATAAATCAGGGCAATCAGCAGTCCCGCCCGCAGGGCACCGAAGATATAGAGCCTCCGATCCTTGGGGTCCCAGTCCTGCCGGGGCTGAGAGGAGGATTCATCCTCCGGCGGCCCCATGTCCTTACGTCTGCCGCTTTTTCGGGGCAGAAACAGAGAGGGTCGGGAGAGGTCGCTCATGTCCGCAACGGTGCGGCCGTCGTCGTCTTCGTAGACCTCATTCCGCCTGGCCATTATCGTCTCCTACGGCCTTGTAGTCATCATAGAGATGGCAGACCACATAATGGCCCGGCTCCACCTCACGCTGTACCGGCGCGACCTCCTTGCAGCAATCCATGCATTTGGAGCAGCGGGTGTGGAACTTGCAGCCCTTGGGGGGATTGGCAGGAGAGGGAATGGAGCCCTGGAGCACAATACGGTTCCGGGCGGCGTTGGGATCCGGCACGGGAATGGCAGAGAACAGCGCCTCAGTGTAGGGGTGCAGCGGATTGGCAAAGATGTCCTCCGTAGCGCCGTATTCCACCAGGTTGCCCAGGTACATGACGCCCACGGTATCGGAAATATGCTCTACCACGGAGAGATCGTGGGAAATAAACAGATAGGTGAGACTGTACTTGTCCTGGAGCTCCTTGAGCAGGTTGATGATCTGCGCCTGAATGGACACGTCCAGCGCGGAAACCGGCTCGTCGCAGACCACGAACTCCGGGTTCAGCGCCAGGGCCCGGGCAATGCAGATTCTCTGCCGCTGGCCGCCGGAGAACTCATGGGGATAGCGGGTCTTGTGGAAGGGCTGAAGGCCGCAGTTGTCCATGATGTTGTCGATATAATCGTCGAACTCCGCCTTGCTGACCAGGCCATGCTCCCGCACCGCCTCGCCAATGATCTCGCCCACGGGAAGCCGGGGGCTCAGGCTGGAGAAGGGATCCTGGAAAATGATCTGCATCTTGGTGCGCATAGCCCGCATTTCCTTGTTGCTGAGGTCATAGACCTCCTTGCCGTTGAAGAGCACCTGGCCGCCGGTCTTCTCGCCGGACAGCCGCAGGATGGTACGGCCGGTGGTGGTCTTGCCGCAGCCGGACTCGCCCACCAGTCCCATGGTGGTGCCGCGCTTCAGATTGAAGGTGACTCCGTCCACAGCCTTGACGTAGCCCACGGTCTTGGAGACCATACCGCCCTTGATGGGGAAGTATTTCTTCAGGTGGTTTACCTGGAGAATATACTGGGGATCATATTCCACGGGGGTAAAGTTATTGTCGATCAGAAGCGATTCATTCTTGGCCATTTACTTCTCCCCCTTGTCATAGTATCTGTAGCAGCTGACCACATGGGTATCGGACAGCTTTATCACGCCGGGATAGTCGCCCTGACAGGCATCCACGCACATCTCGCAGCGATCCTTGAAATAGCAGTAGTTGGGCATGTTCACCGGGTTGGGCACCTTGCCGGGGATGGAGTAGAGCCGATCCACCTTCTTGCCCACCACGGGCTTGGAGGCCATAAGGCCGATGGTATAGGGATGGGCAGGGTTCTCGAAGATCTCCTGGACAGTTCCCTTTTCCACCACCCGGCCAGCGTACATGACCACCACATAGTCGGCCATCTCCGCGATCACGCCCAGGTCATGGGTGATGAGCATAATGGAGGAGTTGATCCGATCCTTGAGGTTCCGGAGCAGATCCAGGATCTGGGCCTGAATGGTCACGTCCAGAGCGGTGGTGGGCTCATCGGCAATGATAATCCGGGGATTGCAGGCCAGGGCCATGGCGATCATAACACGCTGGCGCATGCCGCCGGAGAGCTCGTGGGGGTACATTTTATAGACGCCCTCACTGTTGGCGATGCCAACCATCTCCAGGAGCTCGATGGTACGTTTTTTTACCTCGTCCTTGCTCTTATTCTCGCCGTCATGGAGCGCGATGACCTCGTCCACCTGGTCGCCGATGCGGAATACCGGGTTCAGGGAGGTCATGGGCTCCTGGAAGATCATCGACACATAGTTGCCCCGGAGATGCTGCATCTGCTGCTGGGGGGTTTTTACGATGTCATAGGCCTTTCCGTCGCCCAGGTTCAGGCGGATCTCGCCCTCTACGATCTGGCCCTGAGGCCGCTGGATCAGCTGCATCAGGCTCAGGCTGGTGACGGATTTGCCGCAGCCGGACTCGCCGACCACGCCCACGGTCTTGCCGATGGGCACATCAAAGGTGACGCCGTCCACGCTCTTGACCGTACCGGTGTCCGTAAAGAAGTAGGTGTGGAGGTTGTCGAATTCCACCGCGTTCTTGGGATCGTGCATCTTAGTGAGATACTCGCTCTCGGGTACGTTCTTGCGCTTGCGCTGCTTTTCGTACTGATTGGTAATCTTTCTGTTTTCCTTGGAGATCCGCCGGGATTCTTTGGCGGACAGATATCCTTCTGTCTGTTTTTTAGCCACTGCGGTTTCCTCCTTATCGCTTCATCTTGGGATCGAACGCATCCCGGAGGCCGTCGCCCACAAAGTTAAAGCCCAGGACCGTAATCAGCAGGCAGATACCCGCGGGGATCCAGATGAACAGGTAGTTGGTCATAACGAAGGCATTGTTGACGTCATTGATGATATTGCCCCAGGACGCGAAGGGGAACTTAACGCCCAGGCCCAGGAAGCTCAGGGTAGCCTCGGTGAGGATGGTGGAGCCCAGGCTCATGGTGCAGATGACGATCAGCTGGGGGATGACGTTGGGGATCAGATGCCGGAAGATCCGACGGGAAACGCTGATGCCGCAGGCCTCGGTGGCGGTCATGAACTCCTGCTCACGGAGAGACAGGATCTGGCCGCGAACCATACGGGCAATGGAGGGCCAGCCCAGGAAGCCCAGGATCAGCATCAGATAAAGCATTCGGATCTTGGGATCTACCTGCATGGCATCCATCGCGGAGCCCAGGATGATAATGAGCGGCATAGAGGGGATGCAGTAGAACACGTCTACGATACGCATGATGAGGTTATCCACCCAGCCGCCGAAGTAGCCGGAGATGCCGCCCAGGATCACGCCCAGGGTCGCCTCAATGATAACTACGATAAAGCCGATGATCAGGGACACACGGCCGCCGTACATCAGACGGGTCAGCATGTCCATACCGGAGGTATCGGTACCCAGCCAATGCTCCTTGGAGGGAGAGGCATAGCGGTCATAAACATAGGTCTTGGTGCTCTGGAGCACGGACCAGCTGTCGGTGTCCGCCTGATAGGTGATGGTGTAGGTGGCCTCCTGGCCCTCGGCGTCGGTATAGACGAACTCCTCGGTGCCGTCGTCGATGGCCTCCTCCAGCTTCTCCTTGAAGTCCCGGCTGATGACCACGCCGTTTTCCTTGCTCTGTACCACAAACCGGCTCACATAGGCGAGAATGTGGTCGCCCTCCAGAATGTTGCCGTCCTGATCCAGGGTGTAGGAGGCGCCGTCGGCCTCAAAGGCGGTCTCGCCGTTTACATAGGCGATCAGCGCGGCCTTTTTCAGTGCAAAGCTGGGCTCAGCCTCTCCGTCCGCGGCGCTGACGATATCCTTGTAGGCAATGGCCACGTCCTGGCCGCCGGAGGTGATGGTATAGAGATCGTCGCCCTCGGTGGTGAGTTCATAGGTCACGTCCTTATAGTCAAAGGAATCCTTGCCCCGCATCTGGGCCAGCAGGAACTGGGCCTGCTCGGCGGAGCCAAACTTCTGGCCGTCGGCCACCGCATAGCGGAAGTCCTTATTCTTGACCACGCCCACATATTCCTGATCCATGTAGGTGTAGGTGTAGAACTGCTGATCCTCCCGGTAGGGGCTGATAAGGCCGCCCACAAAGGAGAACAGGAACATGGCGATCAGCATGGTCAGGCCCACAACCGCCAGCCGGTTCCGGAAAAAGCGCTTGGCTACCAGCGCGCCGGGAGACAGTACCTTGACCCGGCGGTCATCGTTGAGAGAAAGGTTCTCAGTTTCCTGAGCGTCCTTGTTTTTCAGTTCTTCTCGATTATCCTTCACAACAAGTCACGCTCCTTCCTTATGCGATGCGTACCCGCGGGTCAACCACGGCGTACAGAATATCGGTGATGAGATTGCCCAGCAGGGTCAGAATGGCCGTAAAGGTCATATAGAACATGGCAAAGGGAATGTCGCCGGAGACCATAGCCTGGTAGGAGGCGTAGCCGATACCGGGGATCATGAACAGGGTCTCGGTAATCAGTGCGCCGGAGAACAGGCCGGGCAGACTGCCGCCGATGACAGTGACCAGGGGGATCAGAGTGTTCCGAAAGGCATGACGGTAGATGACCTTGTGCTCCGAAAGGCCCTTGGCCCGGGCGGTACGGATGTAGTCGGCGTTGAGTACCTCCAGCATATTGGTACGGGTATACCGCATCAGCGAGCCCACCGATACAATGACCAGGGTCACAATGGGCAGCACCAAATGGTTGACCTTATCCCAAAACTGCCCCATGGTACTCAGCTGGGCGTAGTTTCGTCCCACCAGTCCGTACAGATCGAACCATCCCAGCTTTACCGAGAAGAACAGCTTCAGCAGCGTGGCAAAGAAGAACGTCGGCAGAGAAATACCGATCAGGGAGAAGGTGGTGATGGCGTAGTCCGCCCGGGAATACTGCTTGGTGGCCGCCACAATACCCAGTGGAATGGCGATAATCAGCTCCAGGATAAAGGAGACCAGCCCCATGTAAAAGCTCAGCCAAATGGTCTCGCCGAACTTCTGGGTCACGGGCACCGTGAACTTCCAGCTGTCGCCGAACTTACCCTGGACCGCATCGCCCAGCCAGGTGAAATAGCCGGGCACAATGCCCTTATCCAGGCCATAGGAGGCGTTGAGCTGGGTGATCCACTCATCGTAGCTCTTGGCGCCGGGCTTGGAGGACAGCTGCATGGCCATATTCTCCACATAGGAGCTGGGCAGACACCGCAGGAGTCCGTAGATAATGAATGTCACACAAAGAAGAATCAGTATGGACTGCAGGATTCTTTTGACGACATACTTTCGCAAGGAAATCCCTCCGTTTTCGACATATTGGTTCAATACATCTCGTTTTTATGTTATGCGATAGGAATACTCCGCATATCAGGGCGCCGTTCCGGCTTGGAGCGGTGCCCTCATATACGCAGACCGTCACCCTGCCCCCGAAGGGACAGGGGACGGAATCTTGCGTAAATTAGGAAGCCTCGAATTGAGAACCGATTACTTTACAACGATGTTCTCAACCTCAGCATCCCAGCCCCAGTAAGGAGTCATGTCGGTGGGCAGGGAGCCGATATCCACACGCTCGGTGGAAACGATATAGGCCTCGGAACGCTGGTAAACGGGAACCTCAACGCCCCAATCCATGATGATCTCCATGGCAGCCTTGTACAGGCCCTTCCGGAAGGTCTCGTCGGTGGAGCTGCGGGCCTCAACGATCAGCTCGTCCAGGTCAGCGTCGTCGATCTGATAGTAGTTGGTAGAGCCCTCGGAATGATAGAGCTGGAACATATCAGGATCGGCGGAAGCCTGCCATGCGGCGCACCACATCTCGGCAACGCCGGTCTGGTAGGAAGCATACAGGTCGGAGGCCTGCGCCATATCGTTGACAGTCAGGGTGAAGCCGATCTTGGCGAATGCGTCAGCGGCATTCTTCAGCAGCAGGAAGGAGGGGTGATCGCCAGCGCCGCCAGCGCCGATGTTCACCTGGTACTCCAGCTTAGCGCCCTCGGGAGCGGCAGTCAGCTTGCCGTCAGTCACGGTGTAGCCGGCCTTCTCGAAGTAGCCCAGAGCAGCCTGCAGAGCGGCGTCATACTTATCCTCCTGGCTCATGCCGTCGGTGTAGATGGGGTTGCCGTCTACGTCTACGGAGTAAGCCACGGTGTAGCCGTCGTCAGTGACCTGAGGAGCGGCCCAGGAGGTGTTGGAGATGGGATAGTTGATGACGGAAGCGGTGTTGCCGTAGTAGGAGCTGATGCCCTCGTCACGGTAAACAGCGAACACGGTGGCAATGGCCTTACGCAGATCCTTGGACTCCTCGGAGGCGGGATCGTTGCCGACCTTCACGTTGTTGGCGGCAATGCCGATGTAGCCGTAGCCGCGGTAGTCGATCAGACGGGTGGTGATGACGGAGCCATCCATGGAGTCATCGCCGCCGTTGTACTGAGCGATCTGGTTTGCGACCTCGGTGGAGTAGGAGGGATCGGAGATATCCAGGGTACCAGCCTCAACGCCGGTGACCTTATCAGCCTCCTGGGTCTCCAGGAAGTTCAGATGAGCGGTCTTGGGCTCGCCCTTGTAGTAGGTGGGGTTGGCATCCATATAAACGGTGCCGTTCTCAAAGCTCTTGAGGACATAGGGGCCAGCGCCCAGAGGCTGGGTGGTCTTCTCTCTGACGATGGACAGATCGCCCTTGTCAAAGCCGAACTTGTTGTTGTCGTAGTCGTACTTGCTCTCGTCGCCATAGTAGTGGAGAGGAGCGATGGGCATACCCAGCTGATAGATCAGGGTGGCGTCAACCTCGGTGGCTACAATGCGCATGCTGTAGTCGCCGGTTCTCTGAATGCCGGAGATGTGGTCGGCGGACTTGCCGGTCTCCACACCAACGGTGGGATAGTTGTAGACATCCTCGGGGATCAGATCGGACAGAGCGGAGCCAGCAGACTCGGCCTCCATCTGGGAGAAGTTCCAGCCGTACTGATCGCCGATGGCCAGGAAGAAGTCCTTGGCGGTAGCGTCAGCGGGCAGATCAAAGCCCCACTGTGCAGCGGCATCAGCCACGGACAGAGCGGAGGACTCGTCATCGCTGCCCTCAGCGCCCATGGAAGCAACATAGTCTACGATCTCCTGGGCGAACTTCACGCCGCCATCGTTGACAGCGTCCCAGAATGCCTTCTGCTGCTCCTCGGTCCAGTTGGTGTAATCGTTGTTGTCCTCACCGGCCTCAGCCAGCAGAGCGGACAGAGTGCCCATGCCGTTCCGGTACTCCTCCATGCCTTCGATGGGGCAGGAGTAGAAGGTAACGGAGCCGTCATAGGTGGGATCGGCGAACACATACATGGAGAAGATCACATCGTCGATGTCGGCGGTGGTGCCGTCGGAGAACTGGATGTCATCACGCATGGTGACGTCATAGTACACGGTGCCGTCGTCGTTCTCGGTGACAGTGATGTCAGAAGCGCCGGTGTAGGTGTAGTCGGTGCCGTTGTAAGTGCGGGTCTCGCCCTCGATGCCCTGGAGCACGGGGTTGGACACGCGGTCCACGGTGAGCAGATACACCTGAGTCATGTCGGTGACACGCTGGTCGTCAGCATTTGCTGCGAAGAAGGGAGAGAACTTGCTCTCGAATCCGGTAGCGGCGGCTACCAGGGTGCCGTCATTGCTGGCGCTGGTCTCAACGCCCTCAGCGGCGTCGGAGCCGGCAGCAGCTTCCGGAGCGCTGGCAGGTGCGGCGCTTCCGGTGGATGCAGCATTGTCGCCGCAGCCAGCCAAAAGACCAACGCACATGCAAACAGCCAGAAGCAGCGCAAGCAGCTTGGACTTGTTTTTCATGTTAAGAATTCCTCCTTAAAAAT